>QFPD01000025.1 GCA_003248845.1 Microbacterium sp.
GCTCGTGATGAGCCGAGCGTGCGCGAGCCGAGCGAGCACTTCGACGCGCACGCGGCGGACGCGCGGACCGTCCGAGGCGAGGGCGGCGGCTCCCGCGACCCGCCACCAGGCATCCATCACCGCGAGCACCTCGGCGGCGTCCCGCTCGTCCGCCAGCTCGCCGGTCAATCGCCCCACGCCGGATTGCCGCCCCCGACGATCCGCGCGTCGCGCGCGCCACCACAGCAGGACGCCGCCTGCCGTCGCGATCACCAGGAGCGCGAGCCCGGTCGTGGCGCCGAACGGATGCTGCGCGTCGATCTCGCCCCAGCGGGCGATGAGCGCGACGGCCCCGGCGAGAAGCCAGAGCCCGGCGCACAGCAGGATGAGCACCGCAGGCACCCGTGATCCCCACAGCGATCCGTTCGCACGGCGCGGCTCGAGCCAGACGAGGAAGGCGAGGGATGCCGAAGCGCACAGGCCCGCCGGCAACAGCGCGGCCTGCAGCGTGAGACCGCCGCGCGACGAGAGCACGAACGCCGCGGCGACGGCGGCGAGCACGAACGCCAGGACGAGAGCCATGCGATGAGAGGTCACGGTGGGCCGCAGGGCCCGTGCTCCGGGATCGCGTCGGAGATTCGACGCGACGACGGCGTCCAGGCGTGCGCGCTCGTGTCCCGTGCGAAGATGCGGGTCGGCGACGAGCACCGCGACGCGCCACGCGTCCTCGACAGCGGCGGCGGCATCCGCATAATCGGCGTCGAAGAGCAGCAAGTCGATGCGCCCAAGAGTGCGCTCGTCGATTCCCGTCGCGGAGGAATGCCCGTACCCGGCCATCGCCACCTCCCGTCCGCGCGTCGGATCGTCGGGATGCGCTCAGCGTACGCTCCCGCGCGCGCCGACGGCAGTCAGGTCACCGGGTGCGCGCGAAGGTCCTGGGCGAGCATGACGATGATGCCACTCGGGCCGCGCAGGTAGGTGAGCAGGTACACATCCTGATAATTCGCGACGCCGCGCAGGGGTGTGCAGCCGTGGCGCGCGGCGATCGCAAGTGCCGCATCGAGGTCGTCCACCGCGAACGCCACGCGATGCATGCCGATCTCATTCGGCAGGGTGGGCGACGTCTCGATCGCTTCGGGGTGGATGTACTCGAAGAGTTCCAGCTCGCCGCCGTCCGGAGTCTGCAGCACCGCGACCTTCGCATGGTTGCCGTCGAGCCCGACCGCCGTGTCCGCCCATGTGCCGCTGACTTCGTCGCGGCCGACGAGGCGCAGACCGAGATCCGTGAAGAAGTCGACAGTGGCGTCGAGATCACGCACGGCGATGCCGACGTTGACGAACGAGATCACCATGTCCGGATGCTACTGCGCGCTCCACAGCGCCTCGGCGTCGAGGGTGAGATCCATCACCTGTCGCAGCAGGCCGCCCATCGTCGTCGCGCCGAGCAGCACGTAGCGGTCGTACTCGCCGAGCGGCGCGATTTCCGCGAGCTGCCACGCGGCGGCGAGCGGATCATCGGACAGCTCGGTGGCGGCATCCCACCGCGCGTGCGGGGCACGGGCGATCACGCGGCGTGCGATCGACTCCGCCTCGGCGCGCAGCGGCGCCAGAGCGTCGTTCCAGATGAGCGGTGGCACCGGGGTGATCTCGGCGCGCGGGTACGGGTCGTCCTCCAGCCATCGTTCGACCACGAAGCGATCGGTGCCCACGGCGACGATCTGCAGATCGTCGGCGCCGGCGGCCACGCGAACGAGCCGCGCTCGTGTCCCCAGGGAGAACCGCTCGTCTCCGCCACCGGACTCCCGTCCGCGCTCGATGAGCACGACTCCGAACTCGGGTTCGTCGGCGTCGAGCAGTCGGCCGATCATCGTGAGATATCGAGGCTCGAAGACGCGCAGCGGGATCGGGGCGTGCGGAAACAAGACCGATCCGAGTGGGAACATCGGCATCTCGGACATGACTGCAGTCAAGCACCGCGGACGTACAGTGGAAAGATGCCTCGTCCACGACCCGATACCCCCGGCGCCGGCCAGGAGTCGGTCTGGGACTATCCGCGACCACCGCGCATCGAACCGGTCGCCGCCCGGATCACGATCCGTCTCGGCGGCGAGATCATCGCCGACACGCGACGCGCGGTGCGCGTGCTCGAGACGAGTCATCCCCCCGTGTTCTACCTGCCGATCGCCGATTTCACACCCGACGCGCTGACGGCCGGTGCGGGTTCGTCCTTCTGCGAGTTCAAGGGTGCGGCGCGGTACCTCGACGTGCGCGGCGGTGTCGAGATCCGTCCCGCAGCGGCGTGGAACTACCCGCATCCCTCACGGGGCTTCGAGGCGCTCGCCGACCGGGTCGCGGTCTACGCGCAGCAGATGGACGAGTGCACGGTCGACGGAGAGGTCGTGATTCCGCAGCCCGGAGGGTTCTACGGCGGGTGGATCACGTCGGCGGTCGTCGGACCCTTCAAGGGCGTGCCCGGGTCGATGGGGTGGTGACGGCTGGCGCCGTGGTCACACGTTGAAGCGGAACTCCACGACGTCGCCGTCCTGCATGACGTAGTCCTTGCCCTCGAGGCGCGCCTTGCCGGCCGCACGGGCCGCCGCGACCGATCCCAGCTCGACCAGGTCGTCGAAGGAGATGACTTCGGCCTTGATGAAGCCCTTCTCGAAGTCGGTGTGGATGACTCCCGCCGCCTGCGGCGCCTTCCAGCCCTTGCCGATCGTCCACGCGCGGGCCTCTTTGGGCCCCGCCGTGAGATAGGTCTGCAGGCCCAGCGTGTCGAAGCCGATGCGCGCCAGCTGGTCGAGGCCGGACTCCTCCTGCCCCGTGGATGCCAGCAGCTCTGCGGCATCCGCCGGATCGAGGTCGATGAGCTCCGACTCGATCTTCGCGTCGAGGAAGACGGCCTTCGCCGGGGCGACGAGCGCCTCGAGCTCCGCCTTGCGCGCGGCATCCGTCAGCACCTGCTCGTCGACGTTGAAGACGAAGATGAACGGCTTCGCGGTGAGCAGGCCCAATTCCTTGATGGGAGCGAGGTCGAGGTTCGACCCCGACAGAAGCTCACCGCGCTGGAGCGCGTCGCGCGCCGCTTCCGCAGCCGCCAGCACCGACGGGTCGAGCTTCTTGCCGCGCACTTCCTTCTCGTAACGCGCGATCGCCTTCTCGAGGGTCTCGAGGTCGGCGAGCTGCAGCTCCGCGTTGATGGTCTCCATGTCGGATGCCGGGTCGACCTTGCCGTCCACGTGCACGACATCGCCGTCTGAGAATCCTCGGACAACCTGGGCGATGGCGTCCGCTTCGCGGATGTTCGCGAGGAACTTGTTGCCCAGACCTTCGCCTTCGCTCGCGCCACGGACGATCCCCGCGATGTCGACGAACGACACTGCCGCGGGAAGCGTCCGCTCCGAGCCGAACACCTCGGCGAGGCGGTCGAGCCGCGCGTCGGGCAGGTTCACGACGCCGACGTTCGGCTCGATCGTCGCGAACGGGTAGTTCGCGGCCAGGACCTGGTTCTTGGTGAGCGCGTTGAAGAGGGTCGACTTGCCGACGTTCGGGAGACCGACGATTCCGATGGTGAGTGCCACGGGATTCGATTCTACGCGGGCTTGTCATTCCTTCCGCGTGCGGAACGCGTGGGTCGTGTACGGCACCTCGATCGTCCGCTCGCCCGTGGCCCCCACCTCGTCGAAGAGGTGCTCGATCTCGCGATCGATCCGGGTGCGCTCATCGGGCGCAGCCGTGATGATGTAGCTGCGCGAGTGGACCATCGCGGTGAGAGCGGCGCGCGTCATCGGACGCGACCACTGCCACTCGCGCTCCTCCAGCGCGCCGAACGGGGCCGCCACCGTCGGCCCACCCTCAGCGAGGAGCTGCTCCGCATGCGACCCCCGCATGATCTCGGTGAGCCGCGCGACCCACGGTACCCGCTCATCGCGGATGTTCCAGATGAGGCCGAGAGCGCCCCCGGGTTTCAGCACGCGCCCGATCTCGTCGGAACCTGCGATGGGGTCGACCCAGTGCCACGCCTGTCCGAGCACGACCGCATCGACACTCTCGTCCGGCAGCGTGACCCGCTCCGCCGTCCCGACGAGCGTCTCGACGCCGGGGAGCGCCGCGCGCAACCGGTCGAGCATCGCGGCATCCGGTTCGACGGCGATCACCTCGCCCGCGAGGCGCTGCACGACGCGCGTCAGCTTGCCGGTCCCCGCGCCGACGTCGGCGACACGCGGGCGCTTCCCCGCGTGCTCCAGAAGCCACGCGACGGCATCCTCCGGATAGTCCGGCCTTCCGGTGTCGTAAGCCTCGGCCGCGACGCCGAAGCTTCTCGCCATGTCATCCCGTGTCGCCATGAACGCGACGATACGCCCGCGCAGCGACATCCGCGCGCAACAGGATGCAACCTCCCGCCGCATAGCGTCGGGGTATTCGGCGGCGAGTTCTGCCGCACCGATCGAACACGAGGAAGTGATGTCGATGACTACTGTCGCCCCCACCAGAAGCGACGCCCGCACGGCCCCCACGACGATGCGCGCCGCCGTCGTCGTGAGCTCCGGCCAGCCCCTCGTCGTCGAGGAGGTGCCGATCCCCACACCCGGTCCGGGACAGGCGCTCGTCCGCGTCATCGCGAGCGGGGTCTGTCACACCGATCTGCACGCGGCGCGCGGCGACTGGCCGGTGGCACCGAAGGCGCACCTGATCCCGGGTCACGAGGGCTATGGCGAGGTCGTTGCGCTCGGTGACGGCGTGACGACACTCGAGGTCGGGCAGAAGGTCGGCAACGCCTGGCTCTGGTCGGCGTGCGGCGTCTGCCAGTACTGCCGCACCGGCTGGGAGACCCTGTGCGAACAGCAGCAGAACGGCGGCTACTCCGTCGACGGGAGTTTCGGCGAGTACATGCTCGTCGACGAGCGCTACGCCGCACGCATCCCCGACGGCGCCGACCCCGTCGAGGTGGCGCCGATCCTCTGCGCGGGAGTCACCGTCTACAAAGGACTCAAGATGACGGGAGTGCGGCCCGGTGAATGGGTGACGATCTCGGGCATCGGCGGGCTCGGCCACATCGCCGTCCAGTACGCCCGCGCGATGGGCATGCGCGTCGCCGCGGTCGACGTCGACGACGCGAAGCTCGAGCTCGCTCGCCGCCACGGCGCCGAGGTCACGGTCAACGCCGCGACGACCGATCCCGGCGAGGCCATCCAAGCGGCAACCGGCGGCACCCACGGCGTGCTCGTGACCGCCGTGCACCCCAGGGCGTTCGACCAGGCACTCAAGGTCGTGCGCCGCGGCGCGACGATCGTCTTCAACGGCCTGCCGCCGGGAACCTTCGACGCGGACATCTTCGACATCGTGCTCCGCGCGATCACGATCCGGGGCTCGATCGTCGGGACCCGCCAGGACATGATCGAGGCCCTCGACTTCTACGCGCGCGGAGAGATCCACCCGACCGTCGCCGTCGAGTCCCTCGACGACATCAACGACATCTTCGAGCGCATGGAGCACGGCAAGATCGACGGCCGCATCGTCATGACGTACTGACGGGGGGGAAGGATCCGGGAGGGGTGGCCGCAGCAGGACCATCCCTCCCGGTACGTCCACGCGACACGGCTCGCGGCGCGCCTGCGCCGCGCTGCCGCGACCTCGGGTGAGAGTGGAGGCGTGGCACTGGACTTCACGGCGATCGACTTCGAGACGGCGAACTCCTCCAGCGCCTCCGCCTGCGCCGTGGGTCTCGCCCGCGTCAGGGACGGCCGCGTCGTGGAGACGACCGGGTGGCTCATCAAACCGCCGCCGGGGCACGACACGTTCTTCGAGCTGAACGTCGGCATCCACGGCATCCGCTCCAGCGATGTCGAGAACGTTCCGACGTGGACCGCGCAGCTGGAGGATCTGTGCGCCTTCATCGGCGACGACGTGCTCGTCGCGCACAACGCCGGCTTCGACATGGGGGTGCTCCGCCGCGCCTGCGAGGCGACGGATGCCGCGTGCCCGCCCTATCGCTACGTCTGCAGCGTGCAGATCGCGCGCCGGACGTACGACCTCGCGTCCTACCGGCTGCCTCTCGTCGCCGCGGCCGCCGGCTTCCTCGACTTTCCGCACCACGACGCGACCGCGGATGCGCTCGCGTGCGCCCACATCATGATCGACGCCGCTCGTCGTGCCGGAGCATCCGACATCATCGAGCTCGCGATGCTGCTCGGCGTTCGCGTGCCGCAGATCCCGGTCGCGGCTCCCGCGTCGGCCTGAGTCGGTCCGCACCGCTCCGCCGTGTTCCGGGGAGCCGCGACGGCGATGTCGGACGTCTCCGGCATCCTGACGATATGGACGCCATCATCGTCATCGCTCTCGCGGTCGCCTGCCTTTTCGCCGGAATGCTCGCAGGGTGGTTCGCCGCGTCCGCCCGCGCGGCGGAGCGCGCCGCGACGGAGCGCGCCGAGCTCACCGCCCGCGCGGCCTCCGCCGAGGCCGCGCGGAGCTCGCTCGGGGATCAGCTCGACCAGCAGCGCGCCCTCACGCGCGAGCTCGGCGCCCAGGTGCGCAGCGGCCAGGCCGCACAGCAGGAGCGGGAACGTCGCGAGCAGGTCGTGCTACGGGCACTCGCGCCCGTCCAGGAGACGCTGCTGACGATGCAGCATAAGGTCGACGAGCTCGAGCGCGAACGCCAGGTGCAGTACGGCTCGCTCGCCGAGCAGCTGCGCCGCGCGCACGCGTCCGACGAGGCCCTGCGGGCGACGACCGAATCGCTCGCCGGCGCTCTGCGCTCCAATGCGACCCGCGGCGTCTGGGGAGAGACGCAGCTGCGTCGCGTCGTCGAGTCCGCGGGTCTGACGCGGTACGTCGATTTCGACACCCAGGCATCCATCGTTTCAGACGCGGGAGCGGGTCGCCCCGACATGATCGTGCGTCTGCCGGGCGGCAAGGGACTCGCCGTGGACGCCAAGGTCCCGCTCGACGCGTACCTCGAGGCGTCGGCGATTCCGCCGACGGCTCAGGGCGACGACGCTGCGCGGCGCACCCAGCTGCTGCAGAAGCACGTCAAGGCGGTCCGCGCGCACATCGACGCGCTCGCGAAGAAGACCTACTGGGCAGGGCTCGAGTCGAGTCCCGAGTTCGTCGTCTGCTTCATCCCGAGCGAGTCGCTCCTCGCCGCCGCGCTCGACGAAGACCCGAGCCTGCTCGATTACGCCTTCGGCAAGCGCGTCGCGCTCGCGTCACCCGTGAACCTCTGGGCTGTGCTGAAGACGGTCGCGTACACGTGGACGCAGCAGGACGTGTCGACCGAGGCTCGCCGCCTCTTCGCGCTCGGCAACGAGCTGTACGAGAGGCTGGGCGCGCTCGCCGGCCACGCCGACGACCTGCGCCGATCGATCGAGCGGACCGTGGAGAGCTTCAACCGCTTCACGGGCTCGCTCGAGTCGCGGGTTCTCGTCAGCGCGCGACGATTCCCCGGCATCGACGAGACCAAGCTGGATGCCGCGGCCGCCCCAGCGCCGATCGAGAAGCATCCGCGCACACTGACGGCGCCCGAGCTCACCGAGCGGCTCAGCGCTGACGTCGGCGATCTGCGGGAGCGACTGTGATCGGCGTGATCAGGCGCCGGGAAAGAGGTTGAGCAGCGCGACCACGGCGATCGACACACCCGCGAAGGCACCGATCATCCACCAGGCGTTGACCTGGTGGCCCTCGGGCATCCGCCGGCGCAAGAGCACGTCGGGGCGACGCGACAGGTCGACGGGGACCTCGATCTGACCGGTCCTCGGACTGCTGGCTGCTGCGGACATGTGAACCCCCGGGAAATGACGTAGACGACGTTCAGGTCGCCGGTGACCGTCACCCATTGTGCCAGAGGCGGCGCTGACGCGCCGGAGTGCCGGCCGGATCTTTCCCAGACGGTTACCGAGGCGCTACCATCCGCCGCGCGCGGGACCTGCGCACGGCGGCGTCACAGCCACTTGGACGCGAGGTGCTCCGACGTGATGCGACGGAGCGTGCCCGAAGCGCCGCGCAGCACGATGCTCTCGGTGATGATGTAGTCGGGCCCGGAGCGGCGCACGCCCCCGACGAGTTCGCCGTTGGTGACACCGGTCGCGACGAAGATCGTGTTCGTGCCCGTGACCATCTCGTCAGCCTCGTAGACGTAGTCGTCGAGCTTCAGGCCGGCATCGATGCCCTTCTGCTTCTCTTCGTCGTCACGCGGCCACAGACGCCCCTGGATGTGCCCGCCGAGCGCCTTGATGGCGCAGGTCGTCGCGACGCCTTCGGGCGACCCGCCGATGCCGATGCACATATCGGTGCGGGCGTTGTAGCGTGCCGCGTTGATGCCGCCGGCGACGTCGCCGTCGCTCATGAGGCGCGTTCCTGCGCCGGCCTCACGGATCTCCTCGATGAGGCGCGCGTGGCGCGGCCGGTTGAGCACCGAGACGACCATCTCGTCGACCGGCTTGCCGAGCGCCTTCGCGAGGCGGTGGATGTTCTCCGCCACGGGAAGGCGGATGTCGACCACTCCGACGCCGGCGGGTCCGGTCACGAGCTTGTCCATATAGAAGACGCTCGAGGCATCCAGCATCGTGCCGCGATCGGAGACGGCCAGGACCGAGAGGGCATTGTTGCGTCCTTCCGCGGTCAGGGAGGTGCCGTCGATCGGGTCGACGGCGATGTCGCACTGCGGCCCGCGCCCGGTACCGACGTGCTCGCCGTTGTAGAGCATGGGCGCGTTGTCCTTCTCGCCCTCGCCGATGACGATCACGCCGTCGAAGTTGACGGTCGAGAGGAAGGCGCGCATCGCGTCGACGGCGGCACCGTCGGCCAGCTCCTTCTGCCCTCGCCCGATGAAGGGAACGGAGCGGATCGCCGCGGCTTCGGTCGCGCGGACGAGCTCCAGAGCGAGGTTGCGGTCGGGATGCAGGGGACTCATGTCCGCGGTCAGGCTCACCATGCTCCGAGACTACGACCATCCTCGTCGCGACGTGGGAAGATTCACCCCGGCGTCGCATGAAGGAATCGCACTTCTTTCACCCGTGCGAGGATCAGCCGAACGGCGGTTTTGGCCGGTCGTTCCCGCGTCGCCTCCGACCCGCCTTCGCTAGAGTGACCGGTGGAGACATCCGCAGACCTGAGGAGTGGAAATGCCCGTCGCAACCCCCGAGCAGTACGCCGAGATGCTGGACAAGGCGAAGGCGGGCGGCTACGCCTTCCCCGCGATCAACGCCGCCAGCTCGCAGTCCATCAACGCCGTTCTCCAGGGCCTCACCGAGGCCGGCTCCGACGGCATCATCCAGGTGACCACGGGCGGCGCCGACTACTTCGCCGGCCACACCGTCAAGGGCCGCGCAACGGGCGCCCTCGCGTTCGCGAAGTTCGCGACGGAGGTCGCCAAGAACTACCCGATCACTGTCGCGCTCCACACCGACCACTGCCCCAAGCCCGCGCTCGAAGACTTCGTGCTGCCGCTCATCGCGGCATCCGAGGAAGAAGTCAAGGCGGGCCGCAACCCGATCTTCCAGTCGCACATGTGGGACGGCTCGGCCGTGCCGCTGGACGAGAACATCGAGATCGCCAAGGAGCTCCTGCCCCGCATGAAGGCGATCAACGCGATCCTCGAGGTCGAGATCGGCGTCGTCGGTGGCGAAGAGGACGGCGTCAAGCACGAGGGCTCCAACGAGGCGCTCTACACGACGACGGCCGACGTCTCGAAGTTCGTCGACGCCCTCGGCCTCGGCGAGAACGGTCGCTACATCGCCGCGCTCACGTTCGGCAACGTCCACGGCGTCTACAAGCCGGGCAATGTGAAGCTGCGCCCCGAGCTCCTGGGCGAGATCCAGGCGGGCATCGCCGAGCGCTTCGGTACCGGCGAGAAGCCCCTCGACCTCGTCTTCCACGGTGGCAGCGGTTCGACGCCCGAGGAGATCGCCCTCGCGGTCAAGAACGGCGTCGTGAAGATGAACATCGACACCGACACGCAGTACGCCTTCACCCGTTCGGTCGCCGGCTTCATGTTCCAGAACTACGACGGCGTCCTGAAGGTCGACGGCGAGGTCGGGAACAAGAAGGCCTACGACCCGCGCGCCTGGGGCAAGATCGCCGAGTCGGCGATGGCCGCCCGCGTCGTCGAGGCGACGCAGCAGCTCGGTTCGGCGGGGCACTCGATCAGCGCCTGACCCGCGCCCCCTCACGCGAGAAACCACGCCTCGCCCGAGAAGCCACCGCAGCAGTGGTTCCCAGGGCGGGTGTGGTTTCTCGCGTTATAGGAGCGGATGCCGCAGTTCAGGGCGCGCGGTACACGTCGAGGATGGTCGGCGCCCCCTCAGGGCGATACTCGATCACGATCTCGTCCCCCGCGGCGACCCGCCCCGAGCGCAGCACCTTGAGATAGGGGCCGAGACGGCGCGCGTCCGAGAATCGCTTGACCCAGCCCCGCGCCTCCGCCCCGCCGATGCGGCGCGCGAACGTCTGGCACGGCGTGCGCGGCATCGTGACCTCGACCCGCAACCGGTCGCCGATGCGCCAGACCTCCCCGATGCGCGCGGCGTTCACGTCGACGCCCTCGGTGCGCAGGTTCTCACCGAACAGTCCGGGCGGCACGTCGCGGCCGAGCTCGGCCGCCCACCACTCGGCATCCTCCTACGCATACGCGTACAGCGCCTTGTCGAGCCCTCCGTGATGCTTGCGGTCGGCCTGCACATCGGCGTACACGCCGTAGGGTCCGATCTTGACGGCGCCCTCGACGGGGCGCTTGTCGATCGCGGTGATGCCGATCGTCCCCGCGTCGGGGAGCAGTGCGTGGACGGCGCAGACGGCGATGAGCTGAGACATGCGCGACATCGTACCGACTGCGGCGAGTCGACCCGGACCGGTGCGCCCGTCAGCGCACGAGATGCGCCGCGATGGCGGGATCACCGAAGAGCGGCACCATGAGGCACGCGGTGAGCGCCGTGTAGGTGACGATCGCTCCGACGAGCGGGATCCACCACGAGATCCGCCCCCGTGAGAGCACGCGCAGCGACACGACCGCGGTGGCAAGCCAGCCGAGCACCAGCAGCGCGGCACCGATGCGACCCCAGAGGTCACCCTGTGCGATATTGGTGAACTCGCCGGCGATTCCCGCGACACGCATCCACGTCTGCGCGAAATCGGCGAAGTGCCAGAGCTGCGCTACCGCGCTGATCACCGTCACCAGCCCGTAGGCGAGGAGGACGAGTGTGATCACCCGATCCGCGCGCCGCGTCGGCTGCGCCGCGCGTGTCGTCGCGTGCATCGGACGAGTCGATGGCTGCGAGGGCGCGACGGGGCGCGGCGCCGCAGGAGCCGCGTCGTCGTACGCGAGGGATGGCGCGGGCTCACGGATCGCGGCGCGCTGCTCCTCAGGGGTCGCGTACTCGCCGTACTGCGGCGCGGGCCGCGGCGAGGCGGAGTCCGGCGCCCCGGCCGACGTCGTCGCGGCATCCGGCGTGCCAGGTCTGGCGTCCGCACGATCCGACGGGCCCCGCGCGCCGTCGACGCCGGTCACGAGCGGTTCCGTCCCCCCAGCGCGCGGCCGTCGCGGCGACCCTCGGCATCCTGGCGCAGCTCCTTGGGTAGCGAGAACATGAGGTCTTCCTCGGCCGTGCGCACCTGCT
>QFPD01000286.1 GCA_003248845.1 Microbacterium sp.
GCGGGCGCCGCCGCGATCTGGGCGACCGGGCGCGCGATCTACGGCTTCCGAGTGCCTGAACGGCTGTACGCGGACCCGTTCCACCGGCCCTGACGCGTATCGTGGACACATGTCCTTCGATACCGACGCCGCCGGTGCGGATGCCCTCCGCGAGGATCTCCTCTCCACGCTCGAGGTGATCGAGCAGCAGCCGCTCGCTGAGCGCGCCTCCGCCTACACGGCGTTGCACGACGAACTCGCCCGGCGGCTCGAGTCCGGTCCACGGGACGGATCCGCGTGACGAAGCGCCTCGACGCCGTCGTCGCCGAACGCGGGCTCGCTCGCTCCCGCACCCACGCCGCCCAACTGATCGATGCCGGTCTCGTCTCGGTCGACGGCCGTCCCGTCGTCAAGGCCGCGACGCGTGTCGGAGACGAGCAGGACGTGGTCGTCGCGGCATCCGACCATTACGTCAGCCGCGCGGCGCACAAGCTGATCGCCGCGCTCGACGCCTTCCGGATCGATGTCTCCGGTCGGCTGTGCCTCGACATGGGCGCATCGACAGGAGGATTCACCCAGGTGCTGCGAGAGCGCGGCGCGGCGCGGGTGCTGGCGGTCGATGTGGGGCACGGCCAGCTGGCGCCGCAGATCGCCGCTGACTCGGGGGTCTCCGTCGTGGAGGGCTTCAATGTGCGGTACATGACGCCCGAATCCCTGGCGAAGGCGATCGGCGGCGGCGTCGACGCGCCGAGCGTCGTCACCGGTGACCTCTCCTTCATCTCCCTGACGCAGGTGCTGCCCGCCGTCGCCGCGGTCGCCCGGGCAGACGCGGACGTCGTGCTCCTCGTGAAGCCGCAGTTCGAAGTAGGGCGTGCCGGCGTCCGCGAAGGACTCGTCACGGATGCCGCAGCGCGCGCCGATGCCGTCACAGGCGTGCTGTGGGCGGCGTGGGATGCCGGCTTCGGCACCCATGGAGCGATCGCATCGCCGATCGCGGGCACGCACGGAAACCGGGAGTTCCTCGTATATCTGCGCCGCACCGCTGCCTCCGGCGTGCCGGGCGCCGACGGAAATCCGACAGAATACCTGGAAGTCGTGAACGAACTGGCGGGAGCGAAATGACCACCGAAGGGGCAACCTCTGCGCCGCAGCCGGAGCAGCGCGAGATCCTCGTCGTGGCGCACGCCCGCCGAGACGACACCGTCGCTGCGGCGCGTCGAGTGATCTCCGCCGTCGCGGCGGCAGGCGCTCGGCCCGTGCTGCCCGACGGTGACGACGAGCTGCGAGCGGCGCTCGGCGATGTGGGGTCGATCGCGACGCTCGGCGTCGACGTGACGGTGGCGGCGATCGACCTCGCCATCGTCCTCGGCGGCGACGGCACGATCCTGCGTGCGGCGGAGCTCGTCCGCGAGGGGACCGCGCCGATCCTCGGGATCAACATGGGTCACGTCGGCTTCCTCGCCGAGATCGAGGCCGACGTCATCGACGACGCGATGCGGCGCGTCATCGCGCGCGCCTACGAGGTCGAGGAGCGCATGACGCTCGCGGTCGAGGTCATCGACGCCGCGGGCGCCGTGATCTACGACACCTGGGCGCTGAACGAGGCCACCGTCGAGAAAGCCTCGCGCGAGCGCATGATGGAGGTCGTGATCGAGATCGACGGGCGACCGCTGTCGAGCTTCGGCTGCGACGGCGTCGTCATCTCGACGCCCACCGGATCGACGGCGTACAACTTCTCCGCGGGGGGGCCGGTCATCTGGCCCACCGTGGAAGCGATCGCCGTCGTGCCGTTGTCGGCGCATGCGCTGTTCGCCCGGCCGCTCGTCGTGGGACCGGAGGCAGCGGTCGCGATCGAAGTGCTCGCACGGACCGACGGAATCGGCATCCTGTGGTGCGACGGCCGTCGTTCGCACGACCTCCCACCCGGCGCGCGCGTTGTCGCGCGTCGCTCGACGACGCCTGTGCGGCTCGCGCGACTCCACCCGGCGCTGTTCACCGACCGGCTGGTGCGCAAGTTCCAGCTTCCGGTCGCCGGCTGGCGGGGGCCGGACACGCACGGTCTCGGCGAAGGCGCCGCATGATCGAGCAGATCACGCTGCGGGATCTCGGGGTCATCGCGCGCGCGACGCTGCCGATGGGGCCGGGATTCACTGCGATCACCGGCGAGACCGGCGCCGGCAAGACGATGGTCGTCACGGGACTCGGTCTGCTCATGGGCGCGCGGTCCGATGCGGGCGCCGTTCGCGCCGGCGCCGATCAGGCGGCCGTCGAGGGCGTCTGGATCGTGCCGGAGCGCGGCGCCGTCGCGGAGCGTGTCGCGGATGCCGGGGGAGAGGTCGAGCCGATCGGCGGCGGCCGCGGCGAGCTGTACCTCGGGCGGACGGTGACCAGCGAAGGGCGCAGCCGCGCGAGCGTCGGCGGCCGCACCGCGCCGGCCGGCGTGCTGGCGGATCTCGCGGAGCAGCTCGTCGTCGTCCACGGTCAGTCGGATCAGCTGCGGCTGCGTTCGTCCGCCGCGCAGCGCGACGCTCTCGACCGCTTCGGGGGCGAGGAGATCGCGGCGCCGCTCGCCGCGTACCGCGCGGCGTACGAGCACGAGCGGGCGGTGTCCGCAGAACTCTCCGACCTCACGGCGCGCCGCGAAGAGCGCGCCCGCGAGGCCGCACAGCTGCGGTCGGATCTCGACGAACTCGAACAGCTCGACCCGCAGCCGGGTGAGGACGTCGACCTCGCCGCGCGCGCGGAGCGTCTCGCCCATGCGGAAGACCTGAGGCTCGCCGCGACGCAGGCGCACGCTGCTCTGTCGCAGGACGACGACACGCCGGATGTGGTGGGCCTCCTGGCCGACGCGCGGCGCGCCCTCGAACGGGCGGCGGCCAACGATTCGACCTTGCAGGCGCACGCCGCGACCCTCGAAGACCTCGGTTACCGTGCCGCGGACCTCGCGACCGAGCTCAGCGGCTACCTCGCGGATCTCGACGAGTCGGGGCCTCACGAGCTCGCCGCCGTCGAGGAGCGCCGCGCGGCTCTCGGTGCGCTCGTGCGCGCCCACGGCACGCTCGACGCGGCGCTCGCCCTCCGCACCGAGGGGGCGCTGCGTCTCGCCGACCTCGACGACGACGGCGATCGGGTGGAGCGCCTGCGCGCGGAGAGCGACGACGCGCAGAAGCGGCTGGATG
>QFPD01000026.1 GCA_003248845.1 Microbacterium sp.
GACGCGCTCATCGCGATCGTGTACACGGAGGACGCGATCGGGGCGAGCACCGCACTCCCGGGTGCCGCGATCATCGCGGCGCTGCGCGCTCGCGCCGACGCGAGCGGCCTGCTCCTCGTCGATGCGCTGACCGTGGCATCCGATGGCTGGGGATCGCACGATGACGTCGATCTGCCTCCCGGTGGGCGATCGCCCGCGGACCTCTGCGAGCGTAGTCCGGATGCCGCGGCGCGCGCCGGCGCGGGACTGCGCACGCCGACGGGCGACCAGAGCTCGGGCGCCGTGCTGCCGCGCGTCGGTCAGCCCGCACGGCGCGCGGTCGGGCTGGCGATGCGCTCGCTGACGGCGGCGCTCGAGGTGATCTGCGGCATCCCCTCGATGGGATCCGCGGCGCAGCGCATCGATCCCGCGGCCCTCGAGGCGGCGTGCGAGCTCGACGACCTGCCGAGCCTTTTCGAGCAGGCCCTCACGTGGCGGCCGACGGAGTCGCCCATGCGCGCGGCGATGCTCGGCTGGTGCCTCGGCCGCCCGGGATTGCGCGACATCGCGCTCGTGCAGTGGGCGACCGATCAGTCCGGCGGCGACATCGCCTCCGACGCGCAGCGCCGCTGGGAAGACGGCGAGGAGTACCCCGTCGATCTCGCGCTCGTCATGTGGGGCGAGGCGCCGCGACCGGACCACGACCGTTTGGAAGCGGCTCTCGCGGTCGCGCGGGATGTCGCCGCGCTCCTGCCCAAGAAACACCGACCCGGGCCCCTCGCGGTGTGCGCCTGGTTGTCCTGGGCGCTCGGCCGATCGACGCACGCTCACCGCTACGCGCGGGGCGCGCTCGCGATCGACCCGCGCCACGGCCTCGCCGACATCGTCCTCGCGTTCGTGCAGGCCGGGCATCTGCCCGAGTGGGCCTTCCGTGTCGAATGAGGACGCGGCACGAGGGGGGAGTCAGTGCAGGAGGGCCAGCAGGAGCGCGACGGCGAGGAACAGGATGCCGAAGATCACGTCGATCGTGCGCTGCCCGCGCGCGCTGCGCGTGAATCTACGGAAGCCGTGCGCCGCGACGGCGAAGAACCCCCACATGACGGCGATGTCGACCGCGACGGCGGTGGCCGCGACGGTCGCGTACTGCGGCAGAAGCGGATCGGCGGGCCGGATGAACTGCGGGAGGAAGGCGAGGAAGAACACGATCGCCTTGGGGTTCAGCAGGTTGACCCAGAGCCCTCGGCGGAACATCGACCACCGCGATTCGGTCGGGACGGCCGCCAGAGGCGCAACTGCCACCGCGGCATCCGCCTCGTTCACGTCGTCTGCATCGCCTCCACCCTCCCAGGCTTCGACGCCCTCCGCTTCGCGCGCGGGCCGCCGCAGGATCAGGCGCAAGCCGAGGTACGCGAGGTAGGCGGCGCCCGCGTACCGGATGACGTCGAAGAGGACGGGCGACGAGGCGACGAGCACGCCGACGCCGAGGGCGACGACGGCGATGTGCACGATGAGGGCGGCTTGCTGGCCGAGGATCCCCCAGATCGCGCGACGGAACCCGTGGTTCAGCGCGTTGCCCATCGTGTTGATGGCGCCGGCTCCCGGCGTGAAGCTGATGACGACGCAGGCGACGAGCAGCGTCAGCCAGAGCGAGAACGCCACCGCAGTGCTACTTCACGAGCGGAAAGAGGATCGTCTCGCGGATGCCGAGGCCCGTGATCGCCATGAGCAGCCGGTCGATCCCCATGCCCATGCCACCCGTGGGCGGCATACCGTGCTCGAGGGCGCGCAGGAACTCCTCGTCGACGCGCATCGCCTCGTCGTCGCCGCGGGCCGCGAGCTTCGCCTGCTCGACGAAGCGCTCCCGCTGGATGACGGGATCGACGAGCTCGGAATAGCCCGTCGCGAGTTCGAAGCCCCGCACGTACAGGTCCCACTTCTCCACGACGCCCGGGATCGTGCGGTGCTCGCGCACGAGCGGCGAGGTGTCGAGCGGAAAGTCCATCACGAACGTCGGGCGCTCGAGGCCGCCCTTGACGAAGTGCTCCCACAGCTCCTCGACGTACTTGCCGTGCGTCGCGACCTTCTCGGGCACCTCGACCCCGACCTCGGCGGCGAGCGCCCGCAATTCGGCGAGCGGAGTCTGCGGGGTGATGGTGCGGCCGGATGCCGCCGACAGCGAGTCGTACATGGAGATGCGGTCCCACTGACCGCCCAGGTCGAAGGCGGTGCCGTCCGCCCACGTGACCGTCGTCGATCCGGCAACCGCGATCGCGGCGTTCTGGATGAGCTCCTGCGTGAGGTCGGCGATGCCGTTGTAATCGCTGTACGCCTCGTAGGCCTCGAGCATCGCGAACTCGGGGCTGTGCGTCGAGTCGGCCCCTTCGTTGCGGAAGTTGCGGTTGATCTCGAAGACGCGGTCGATCCCGCCCACGACGGCACGCTTGAGGAAGAGTTCCGGCGCGATGCGCAGGTAGAGGTCGGCGTCGAACGCGTTCGAACGCGTGACGAAGGGGCGTGCCGCGGCCCCGCCGTGCTGCACCTGCAGCATGGGCGTCTCGACCTCGAGGAACCCGTGGCCGTCGAAGGTACGGCGCAACGACGCGTTGACTTTGGCGCGCGCGATGACCGTCTCACGCGCCTGGTCGCGCACGATCAGATCGAGGAAGCGGGAGCGCACCCGCGTCTCTTCCGAGAGCTCGGAGTGCAAGTTCGGCAGCGGCAGCAGCGCCTTCGAGGCGATGGCCCACGACGAGACCATGATCGACAGCTCGCCGCGGCGGCTCGAGATCACCTGGCCCGTCACCGACACGTGGTCGCCGAGATCGACGAGTTCCTTCCACGCCTGCAGCGACTCCTCGCCCACTTCGGCCAGCGACACCATCGCCTGGATGCGCGCGCCGTCGCCCGACTGCAGCGCGGCGAAGCGCAGCTTGCCCGTGTTCCGGCTGAAGACGATGCGGCCCGCCACCGACGCCGTCACCCCCGACTCAGCACCCGCCTCGAGGTCCGCGTACCGCTCGCGCAGCGCCGCGATCGTGTCGGTGACCGGGACGGCGACGGGGTAGGCACCGCCCGCGGCATCCGCTCGCTCGGCGAGCAGCCGCTCGCGCTTGCCGAGACGAACGGCCTTCTGCTCACTGACGTCGTCGGCGAGCAGGTCGGCGGTCGGGTCCGCAGCGGCGGGGGCGTCGGTCATGGTGAAGGGCTCCTCGGGGATCGACTCGCGAGTCGCCGCAGGGATCGACTCGGGTCAGCCCCCGATTCTACCGAGGCGCAGCCGAGCGCTCACCGCGCGCATCATGACGACGCAGCTCTCGCAGGTCAGGTCAGGTCGTCCTCCGGCGCACCGTCGCCGGCCTCGATCAGCGCGCGATCGACTGTCGAGTGGACGAGCGGCGTCAGGAACCTCCCGGGCGCACTCACCCCCGCCTCCTGCAGCAGGCGCGCCGCCTGGCCGACGATGGATGCCGAGAACTCGGTCGCCGTCGCGATCGCCTCGCCGTACGCGGCGCGATCGCCCTCGGCGACGACGACCGGTTCGCAGCCGAGTTCGACGGCGAGGGCCTGCGCAATCGGCAGCACGGCGGCCGGCGCGGTGACCGCCGCGAAGGCGTCGCGCAGTTGACGCAGGTCGATCGATGTTCCGGTGAAGGTGATCGCCGGGTGCACGGCGAGCGGGATGGCGCCGCGGGATGCCGCCGGCGCAAGCACGCCCGTGCCGTGCGCCGCAGCGGTGTGCAGCACGAGTTGGCCCGGCTGCCAGGCGCCGAGGTCGGCGAGGCCGGCAACGAGTCCCGCGAGCTCAGCGGTGGGGACGGCGAGGATGACCAGTTCGCTGCGCCGCACGACCTCGTCGGCGGCGAGAACGGGCACGCCGGGGAGCACGGCTTCGACACGATCGGGGTCAGAGCCCGCCGTGATGCCGGTGAGCGCGTGTCCCGCGCCCGCGAGGGCGGCGCCGATCACGGGGCCGACACAGCCCGCGCCGACGATCCCCACCCCGAGGCGACTGGCGTGACTCATGAGAACTCCTCCCGTCCGCGCTCGTCGGGTCCGCCGGGAGCGTCCTCGGCATCCCTCTCGCTCCATCGGTGCGAGCGGTCGGCGGCTGAGGCGGCGACGACGGCATCGGCCGTACGCTCCCAGACGGAGAGCGCGGCGTCACGGTCGATGACGCCGAGGCCGCCCGACACGGGCCCGAGGACCGTGTGGCCCGTGAGATTGGCGAGGCGCAACGGGCGATCGACCGGGCCTTGGCTGATCCGCACCGACTGCAGCCGCGCGAGCGGCAGGATCACGAGAGCCCGCCTCAGTACTCCGCGCCGTAGGAGCAGCGCCTGCGGCGCGAGCCATGCACCGTTGCGCCGCCACGACAACGGGCGGAGCCACCGCGCGCGGCGCGGCGTCGTCGCGAAGGGGTCATCGCCGTGCCGAGACGAGCCGAGCAGGCCGCGGGTGAAGAGCTCCGCGACGTCCTCATCGGAGAGTCCGGGCAGGAGCAGGCGCAGCACACGCTCGACGTCGGCAGGGGTTCCGACGGGCAGGACCTCCGCAAGCTGCAGGGACTGCGCGTCGTTCCCCGACCGGCCGGAGAGCCGATTGACGCGGATCGCCCACCATCCGAAACGGCGCCACAGCAGCGGCTGGAAGGTCTCGACGGCGTGCACGCGGCCCGGCGGCAGCGTCTCGGTGACCGTCGTGAACAGCCCGAACGTCACGCGCACCCCCGCGCGCGTCGGCGCGATCGAATAACGCAGCGATCGGGTGATGCGGCGGAACCAGTAGGCGCCGAAACCGAGCAGCGACGGCACGATCGCGAAGAGCACCCAGGGCGTTCCGACGATCGCCCCGACGATCAGCGCGACGATAAGTGCGAGCAGCCACAGTGTCGACCCGGAGAGCAGGTGCGAGGCGACGAGGCGCCCCGGCGGGATGTGCACGACGGATGCCGGTTCGACGTCATCCGCGGCATCCACGCCATCGATGAGGCCCGAGAGGCCGGCCGTCACGACGCCGGCCGCGGCGCGCGTGCGACCGGCGGCCCCGCTCGTGCGGGCGTCCGCCGCGCGCGCCTCGGCGAGGCGCCGCCCCGACGCGAGGCGCAGGATGTCGGCGCGCACCGCCTCCGCGTTGGCGGTGGAGAGGTACTCGAGCTTGACCCCGGCATCCGCCCCCGCACCCACGACCTCGAGCTTCGCCGCTCCCAGCAGACGCGCGACCATCGGGCGGGTCAGGTTGACGCCCTGCACGCGGTCGAGCGGGGCACGGCGGTGCGTACGGAAGAACACCCCCGAGCGCACCTCGACGTCGTCGCCCGTGATGCGGAAGGTGTGGAAGCGCCACGACAGCCAGAAGATGCCGAAGAGCAGAAGCAGGACGCCGAGGACGACGAGCCCGGCGACGAGGAACAGGTTGTTCGTGACGACGTAGTCCACCGGATCCTGCTCGTAGCGCTCCCAGTCGTCGAAGCCCGGCAGGAGCCACGCCACGATGCGGTCGCGGAGGTTCGCGATGACGAACCCGGTGACGACGATGAGGAACAGTCCGCCGCGCAGCACGGGCGTCAGCGGGTGCAGTCGATGCCACTCGCCATCGCTCAGCGGCGAGCGCACGTCCGCGACGGCGCGCGGAGCCAGCGGGTCGCTCACAGACCCGTCCGGCGGGTCTCGGCGACGGCGATGAGGGTGTCGCGCAGGCTCTCGGCCGCCTGCTGGCTGAGCCCGGGGATCGTGACACCGGTCGCGGCGGCGGCCGTCACGAGCTTGAGCTGCGCGATGCCGAAGCCGCGGTCGAGCGGCCCGTGCGTGATGTCGACGAGCTGCATGCGACCGTAGGGAACGGCGACCATCCGCTGCCACAGGATGCCGCGGCGGAACACGAGATCGTCCGCCCGCAGCTGATAGCCGTAGGCGCGCGCCTGGCGGGGCAGGATGATGAGCGTCCACGCCGTGATGACGAGCACGACGCCCGCGGGGATCCACACCCACGTCTGGTGGAGGACGAGCGCGAGGACGAGGGCGACGGCGAGCACGAGCGCGAGGAACGCCCCCGTCGAGATCAGCTGCACCGTCACGTAGCGGCGCGAGATCTGATGCCACACCCCGTCGCCGACCGCGAGGCGCAACGGAAGTCGGGCCGCGCCGCGCGGCTCGAGGATCGCATCGTACGTGCCCGCGTCGAGAGCCGAGGCGGCGTGGTCGGTCGCGGCGGGATCAGTCGTGGTGTGAGAGTCCGAGTCCGGGCTCCGGGGGTCCGGGCTGTTCGTCATCGTCGTCCTTCCGAATGGTGCAGAGGTGCTCGGCGACGAGGGCCGCCACGAGCAGCACCGCGGCGGCGACGAGGGTCGCCGCGACCGTCACCACCGAGCCTACGGGGGTCACCGGCCGGGTGAGCAGAAACACGAGCAAGCCCACCGCGATGCCCCCGATGACGGCGCCGACGACGCTCGAGGCTTTGGCGAGCATCGCGACGCGGACGGCCCGGAACGGGTCGACGGGTCGCGGATCGACGCCCGTGATCGCGCGACGGATCGGCAGAGCGAACGCGATGTCGGCAGCGGCCAGAAGGATGAGGAGCACGGGGAGGAGGAGCGACGGCGTGAAGGTCGCCCGGCCCGCGCCGGTGAGCAGCTGGTCGACGACGAAGCCGACGACGGCGCCGACGAGGGCCGCGACGACGAGCACGCCGGTACTGGTGCGCTTCATCCCCGGCCCGCTTCCGCCGCGCCGCCGCGGTCGTCTCGGCTTCTCCGCAGGCCCGCCAGGAGGGCATCGACGCGCCCGGCGCCCGGCAGCACGGCATCCGGGTCGACGACGAGCCACGGTCCGAGCACGAAGTCGCGCTCGGCGGCACGCGGGTGCGGAAGCAGCAGCGCGGGATCGGCGCTGCGCACGTCGCCGAACGCGATGAGGTCGAGGTCGAGCGTGCGGTCGCCCCAGCGCTCACGGCGCTCACGGCCGTGCCGCGCCTCGATCGCGTGCAGATACGACAGCAGCACGCTCGGGGCGAGGCGTGTCGTCACGAGAGCGACCGTATTGAGGTAGGCGGGGGCCTCGGCATCCGGCCCGTCGGGCTTCACCGCGACGGATTCGACGGGCGCCGCGGCGCGGATCTCGGTCGTCAGCGGCATCCGGCCGAGGTCGCGGAGCGCCTCGTCGATCGTCGCAGAGCGATCGCCGAGGTTCGCCCCGAGCGCGACGACGGCGACGGTGTCGGGGCGCTGCGCATCGTGCGTGTCGCCCTGGTAGCCCTGCGCGAGCCGGCGGTTCATCGGGCGTCCCCCGTCACTCTGGCCGCAGCGCCGTCGGGGCGCGCCCGCCGGATCGTGACAGAGACGTCCGCGAACGGGACGGTGATGGGCGCCTGCGGCTTGTGCACCGTGATCGCGACCATGCGCACGCCGTCCCGCGCCAGCAGGTCGTCGGCCAGGCGCGCCGCGAGCGTCTCAAGAAGGTTCACGGGCTCCCCCTGAACAAGAGCGACGATGCGCTCGGCGACCTCGCCGTAGTGGATCGTGTCGACGACGTCGTCGGATGCCGCGGCGCGTGCCGTGCTCACGTACATCGTCGCGTCGACGACGAACTCCTGCCCCTCCCGGCGCTCGACGGGGTAGACGCCGTGGTACCCGAAGGCGCGCACACCGGTCAGGGTGATCTCGTCCAGAAAGTCCATCTCAGGCTCCTCCCCGCTCCCATGCCCGCGCGACCGCGAGCGCGTCACGCGTCGCCGCGGCGTCGTGCACGCGCACGGCCCAGGCGCCGGCGCGAGCGGCGAGCACGCTCGTCACGGCCGTCGCGAGGTCGCGCCGTGCCTCGTCATCCGCACCCCCGGCTGCGAGCAGTTCACCCAGGAACTTCTTGCGGCTCGTACCGACGAGCACCCGGGGCCCGATCGCGACGACCCGCTCGAGCCCGCGAAGGGCCTGCCAGTTCTGGTCGCCGCGCTTGCCGAACCCGATGCCCGGGTCGAGGATGACCCGGTCGGGTGAGATTCCCGCGCGGGCCGCGGCACGCACCCGGTCCTCGAGCTCGACGACGAGCTCGGCCACGACATCGCCGTACTCGGCGCGCGCGTACATGTCATCCGACGGGCCGCGCCAGTGCTGCAGGACGACATCGGCGCCGGATGCCGCGACGGCGGCGAGCATCTCGGGGTCGGCGAGCCCGCCCGAGACGTCGTTGACGAGGCGCGCCCCGGCCTCCACGGCGGCGACGGCGGTCGACGCGTTCATCGTGTCGATGCTGACGATCGCGCCGTCTGCCGCGAGGGCGGCGACGACGGGCAGGACCCGCTCGCGCTCGAGGCCGGGATCGACGCGCTCCGCGCCGGGTCGGGTCGACTCGCCGCCGACGTCGAGAAGGTCGGCCCCCGCCGCGCGCAGCGCGCGCCCGTGCGCGATGGCGGCCCCGGCGTCGAGATAGCGTCCGCCGTCGCTGAAAGAGTCGTGCGTGACGTTGACGATGCCCATGACGAGGGTCATGTCAACGGCCCGTCCCGGTGAGGATCATCATGATCTCGGCCCGCGCGGCCGGCTCTGCGAGCTCGCCGCGCGCCGCGAGCGTGACGGTCGCGGCATCCGGCTGACGTCCGCCGCGCATCGTGACGCACTCGTGGTGCGCGTCGAGCACGACGACGACCCCGCGCGCATCGAGCGCACCGGCGATCGTGTCGGCGATCTGCTCGCCGAGCCGCTCCTGCACCTGCGGGCGGGCGGCGAGCGTCTCGACGACCTTCGGCAGCGCGCCGAGCCCGACGACCTGCTCTCCCGGCAGGTACGCGATGTGCGCGCGCCCCGCGAAGGGCAGCAGATGATGCTCGCAGATGGAGCGGAACCGGATGTCGCGCAGCACGACGGCGCCCGAGGGGAGCGTGTCGGGCGCCGGGCCCCGCGAGACCGAGATCGTGTGCGCAAGGGGGGCCGCGGCATCCTCGCCGACGCCGGCGAAGAACTCCGCGTACGCGTCGGCGACGCGCTGCGGGGTCGCTTTCAGCCCCGGACGAGCGGGATCCTCCCCGATCGCCACGAGGATCTCGCGCACCGCAGCGGCGACGCGTTCTCGATCGACAGGCACTTTGCCGAGCCTAGGCGATCGAGCCCTCAGGCGGTCGCCGGGCGAGCCTGGCCGGCCGGGCGGTGCGCGGGAGCCTTGTCGGCCGCGGTCGCCGCGGCGGTGGCGTCGGCCGACGTGGATGCCGCGAGCCCGGCATCCTGCCGACGCGGCACCTCGACGGGCGGCAGCGACGACACGGGACGCTCCTGGCTGGAGAGCCACTGCGGGCGCGGCGGCAGCTTCTTGACGTCGGTGAAGATCTCGGCGAGCTCGAGGTGGTCGAGAGTCTCCTTCTCAAGGAGCGCCAACGCGAGGCGGTCGAGCACGTCGCGGTTGTCGTTGATCACCTGGTAGGCCTCGTTGTGGGCCTGCTCGATGAGCATGCGCACCTGCTGGTCGACGCGCTCGGCGATGCGCTCGGAGAAGTCGCGGCCGTGACCCATGTCGCGGCCCATGAACACCTCGCCCGACGACGACCCGAGCTTGACGGGGCCGACTTCGGTCGTCATGCCGTACTCGGTGACCATCTTGCGGGCGATCGAGGTCGCCTTCTCGATGTCGTTGGATGCCCCGGTCGTCGGATCGTGGAAGACGATCTCCTCGGCGACGCGGCCACCCATGGCGTAGGTGAGCTGGTCCTGCAGCTCGTTACGGGTGACGGAGTACTTGTCCTCGAGGGGCAGCACCATCGTGTACCCGAGCGCCTTGCCGCGGGGCAGGATCGTGACCTTCGTCACAGGGTCGGTGTTGTTCATCGCGGCGGCGGCGAGGGCGTGACCGCCCTCGTGGTAGGCCGTGATGAGCTTCTCCTTGTCCTTCATGACGCGTGTGCGGCGCTGCGGACCGGCGATGACGCGGTCGATCGCCTCGTCGAGGGCGCGCATGTCGATGAGCTGCGCGTTGGAGCGCGCCGTGAGCAGAGCCGCCTCGTTGAGGACGTTCGCGAGGTCGGCGCCCGTGAAGCCGGGCGTCTTGCGCGCGACGACCGAGAGGTCGACCGAAGGCGACAGCGGCTTGCCGCGGCCGTGCACCTCGAGGATCTTCTGGCGACCCTTGAGGTCGGGAGCGTCGACGCCGATCTGCCGGTCGAAGCGGCCCGGGCGCAGGAGCGCGGGGTCGAGGATGTCCGGCCGGTTCGTCGCGGCGATGACGAGCACCGACACCTTCGGGTCGAAGCCGTCCATCTCGACGAGCATCTGGTTGAGCGTCTGCTCGCGCTCGTCGTGGCCGCCGCCCATGCCGGCGCCGCGGTGGCGGCCGACGGCGTCGATCTCGTCGATGAAGATGATCGCGGGGGCGTTCTCCTTGGCCTGCGTGAAGAGGTCGCGCACACGGCTGGCGCCGACACCGACGAACATCTCGACGAAGTCGGAGCCCGAGATCGAGTAGAACGGCACACCGGCCTCGCCGGCGACGGCACGGGCGAGCAGGGTCTTGCCCGTTCCGGGAGGACCGTACAGCAGCACACCCTTCGGGATGCGCGCGCCCACGGCCTGGAACTTGGCCGGGTCCTTCAGGAAGTCCTTGATCTCCTGCATCTCTTCGATCGCTTCGTCGGCGCCGGCGACGTCGGCGAAGGTGACCGTCGGGGTCTCCTTCGTGACGAGCTTCGCGCGCGACTTGCCGAACTGCATGACCTTGCTGTTGCCGCCTTGCGCGGCCGAGAAGAAGAACCAGAACAGCAGGCCCAGCAGCAGCAGCGGCAGCAGGAGCGAGATCATGCTCTCGAAGAAGGTCGTGCGCGGAACGACGTCGTTGAAGCCGTCGGACGGGTTCGCCGCCTCGATCGCCGAGACGACCTCGTCGGCACGCGCGCCGACGTAGTAGAACTGCACCTGAGTGGCGCCCTCGAAGGGCTTCGACAGCGTCAGATCGACGCGCTGGTCGCCGTCGGTGGTCGTCACCTCGGTGACGGAGCCGCCCTTGAGGAGGGTCAGACCCTCCTGGGTGGTCACCTGCTTGGCGCCGGTCAGCGACGTGATGAGCGAGACACCGAGCACGAGAAGGGCGCCGATGAGCAGCACGTACACGAACGGGTTGCGCGTGAGCTTCTTGAAATCCATGGTCCGCTCAGGCTACCCCGCGCTCACTATGGCGTGACTGTGCATTCGCCCACGGCGTACTCAGGCATACACGTGCGGCGCGAGCACCGCGACATCCCGGAGGTTCCGGTACCGCTCGTCGTAGTCAAGGCCGTAGCCGACGACGAACTCGGTCGGGATGTCGAAGCCGACGTAGCGCGAGTGGATCTCGACCTTCGCCGCTTCGGGCTTGCGCAGGAGCGCGAGGATCTCGATGGATGCCGCGCCGCGGGCCGCGAAGTTTTCGAGCAGCCAGCTGAGGGTCAGCCCCGAGTCGATGATGTCCTCGACGATGAGCACATGCTTGCCGGTGAGGTCGGTGTCGAGGTCCTTCCGGATCTGGACGACGCCGCTCGACTTCGTGCCGGCGCCGTACGACGAGACCGCCATCCAGTCCATCGTGACGT
>QFPD01000287.1 GCA_003248845.1 Microbacterium sp.
CGCGATCCGCATCCAGACGTATCCGGGCCTGAAGGGCATCTACATGCCCGACGGCGTGAACTCCTACCAGGCGGGCGGTCAGACCTACCTCGTCACCGCCAACGAGGGCGACGCCCGCGAGTGGGGCTCGTACATCGACGAGGCACGCGTGAAGGACCTGGGCAAGAAGGGACTCGCCGCCGTGTGCGCCGACAGCCCTCTCGCCGCGCTCAAGGGCGATGCCGACCTCGGACGCCTGAAGGTCGCCACCGACCTCGGTGTCGCGGTCGGCGCCGACTGCTACAGCGAGCTCTACAGCTACGGCGGTCGGTCGTTCTCGATCTGGACCACGGACGGTCAGCAAGTCTTCGACTCGGGCGACGGCTTCGAGCGGGTTCTGGCCGACGCCGTCCCCGACTACTTCAACTCCGGCCACGACGAGACGGGCTTCGACACCCGCAGCGCGTCGAAGGGCCCCGAGCCCGAGAGCGTCGCGATCGGCGAGGTCGACGGGCGCACCTACGCGTTCGTGGGTCTCGAGCGGGTGGGCGGCGTGATCGTCTACGACATCACCGACCCCGCGGCATCCACCTTCGTGACCTACATCAACAACCGCGACTTCTCCGCGGGCAAAGCGCCGAGCGCTGCGTCGCTCGACCTCGGCGCCGAGGGCGTCACGTTCATCCCCGCTGCGCAGTCGACGACGGGCCAGCCGCTCCTGGCCGTCGCCAACGAGGTGTCCGGGACGACCACGCTGTTCGCGATCGACGACGGCATGACCGACGTACGAATCCTCACCGTCAACGACTTCCACGGGCGTCTGGAGGCAGGCTCGGGCGGCGTCGCCGGCGCGGCCGTCGTCGCCGGAGCCGTCGCCGCCAAGAAGGCAGAGAACCCGAACACGCTGTTCGTCTCGGCCGGCGACAACATCGGCGCCTCGACGTTCACGTCGTTCATCCAGCAGGACGAACCGACGATCGAGGCACTGCGTGGGGCGGGTCTGGATGTCAGCGCCGTCGGCAACCACGAGTTCGACCAGGGTTTCGACGACCTGACGGGGCGCGTGCGCACGCTCTGGGGCGGCGGCGACGCAGCCGCCGGCGACCCTTACACGCTCGGCGCGAACGTGTACCTGAAGGGCACGCAGACCCCCGCGCTCCCCGAGTACACCGTCGAGGAGACCGGCGGCGTGCGCGTGGCGTTCATCGGCACCGTCACCGAGGACACAGCGACGATGGTGAGTCCGGACGGGATCGCGAACATCGAGTTCGGCGACCAGCTCGAGGCCGCGAACCGGGTCGCGGCGGAGATCTCCGACGGCGACCTCGCCGACGTCACGGTCCTGCTGACGCATTCCGGCTCGGCGACGTCGGGCGACTGCGCCGCTGTGGCCGCCGACGCGTCCGACTTCGGCGCGCTCATCCGCGGTGCCTCGGCGGACATCGACGCGATCGTCTCGGCGCACACGCACCAGACGTACAGCTGCGAGGTTCCGGTGAACGGCGCGGGCATGACGCGTCCGGTCATCCAGGCCGCGCAGTACGGGCAGTCGATGGGCCAGCTCGACCTGCAGGTCGACAGCGCTACGCACGAGCTGGTCGGCATCTCCAGCTCCGTGTTCCCGCTCGCCGGAGCCTTCCCCGCAGATCCCGACGTGGCGCAGATCGTCCAGGACGCCGTCGCGGTCGCCAAGGAGAAGGGCGCCGTCCGGGTCGGATCGATCACGGCCGACATCCTGCGCGGCGGCACCCCGGCCGGCAGCGACCGCGGCGTCGAGTCGTCGATGGGCAACACGCTCGCGGACATGTACCTGTGGGCTACCTCCGGCGAGGCCTACGCGGGGACGCCGGCGCAGATCGGTATGATCAACCCGGGTGGTTTGCGCGACGACCTGCGGTTCGGCGCCGACGGCACCGTCACGTATCGCGACATCGCGAATGTCCAGCCGTTCGCGAACACGATCGTCACGGTCGAGCTCACCGGCGCACAGCTGAAGCGAGTGCTCGAGGAGCAGTGGCAGCCGCGCGCGGAGCGCCCCAAGCTCCATCTGGGCCTGTCCGAGGGCTTCCGCTACGTCTTCGACGACGCGGCGCCCGCAGGGGGCCACGTGTCCTCCATGACGCTCGACGGCGAGCAGATCGCGCCGACCGACTCCGTCGTGGTCGCGACCAACTCGTTCCTCGCGGCCGGAGGCGACGGCTTCACGACGTTCGCCGCCGGCACGGACCGCACGGACACCGGCCAGGTGGATCTGGCCGCGTCCGTGGCGTACTTCGCCGCGAACAGCCCGCTCTCGCCGGCGGCACTCGGACGCGCCGTCCCGGCGTCGGACGAGGGCACGGATCCGGTAGGCCCGACGGACGAGGAGCTCGGCGCAGCACTCGAGGCGGCGGACATCGACTACGGCTCCGGCCGCGTCGCGGCCGGGGGCTCGTTCACGGTGACGATCACGGGGCTGCTTCGAGGCCAGCAGATCGCGGCGACGCTCTTCAGCGACCCGATCGTCGTCACGGGCATCCCCGCGGCGGACGCGAGCGGACGCGTGACGTTCGCGGTGAAGGTCCCGGCGGGGCTCGCTCCGGGGGCGCACACTCTCGTGCTCACGTCGGGCACGGGCGAGGTGCGCCTCGCGGTGACCGTCCTCGCGAACGGGACGCTCGCCGCCACCGGCGGATCGTTCCCGATCGGATTCGTGGCGGTCCTCGCGGTCGGTGTGCTCATCGCAGGTCTCGTGATGATGCGGCGCCGCCCCGCCGTCGCCTGACCTCAGACGTGAAACGGCCCCCGGATGCCTCGGCATCCGGGGGCCGTTGCGCGCGGCGCGTCGGCGTCAGAGCTCCGCTTCGGCGGCGCGCAGCGCGATCGCCGACGTACCGACCTCGTCGACGAAACCGTCGATGTGGCGCTCGTCGTGGCCGGTGTACTCCGACAGGGGACGGATGAGGGCGTTGGATGCCGCCTGCTCCATGATGTGCGCCGTCCAACCCACGACCCGCGCCGCGACGAACAGCGGCGTGAAGGTGAGCGTGTCGAAGCCCATCAGGTTGTACGCCGGCCCCGACGGGTAGTCGAGGTTGGGATAGATGCCCTTCCGCTCGACGAACTCGCGCTCGAGCGTCGCGTACAGG
>QFPD01000027.1 GCA_003248845.1 Microbacterium sp.
GACGCTCTGCGCCGGTACAGCCCGACGCTCATGGGACCCCCGCCGATCGATCTCGCACAGGCGTTGCGGATCGCCGACGCCGGCGACGTCGCCGAGCCGGATGGGCCGCGCGGCGAAAGCGAGCTGCGCGCCCGCGTCGGCACGCTGTCCGCGGCATCCGACCTCGTCGTCGCCCTCGGCGGCGACAACTCGATCACCTACGCGGTAGCGCAGGGGGCGGATGCCGCAGGGCTCATCACCCTCGACGCGCACTTCGACCTGCGTGACGGAGCCTCGAACGGCTCGCCCGTGCGCCGCCTCGTCGAAGACGGACTCGATCCCGCGCGCATCGTGCAGATCGGCATCGCCGATTTCGCCAACTCGGCCGCGTACGCGCGGCGCGCCGCCGACCTCGGCATCCGCGTCATCACGCTCGACGACCTCCGGCGCCGAGGTATCGACGACGTGGTCACTGAAGCTCTAGAGGTGGCGGGAGGCGGCAGAGCGGCCTCCCCCGACGCGCGTCGCGGCATCCATCTCGACGTCGACGTCGACGTCTGCGACCGCGCCGTGGCGCCCGGGTGTCCGGCTTCGGTGCCCGGTGGACTGGCCGTGTGGGAACTGCGCGCGCTCGTGCGCGCTCTCGCGACGGACGCGCGCGTGCGGTCGGCGGACATCGTCGAGGTCGACGCGACCGCGGATGCCGCCGACGGGCGCACCGTGCGCCTCGCCGCGCTGTGCGTGCTCGACCTGCTCGCCGGCGTGCACGCCCGGAAGGAGCACGCATGACCACGCTCGTCCTCGTCCGACACGCGAAGAGCGATTGGGGCAGCCCCGCGCTCGACGATCACGATCGGCCGCTCAATGCGCGCGGCCTGCGCGATGCTCCCGTCCTCGCTCGGCGGCTCGCCGTGTCGGGGGTGCGCCCTCAGGCGCTCCTCTCCTCGACGGCTCTGCGCGCGCGGACCACCGCCGCGTTCTTCGGCGAGGCGCTGGGCCTCGAGCCCGAGCTCGACCCGGAGCTCTACGGCGCCCCGGCGTCGAGGATCCTCGGCGCAGCAGCCGCGCGCGGCGTCGACCGCGTCGCCGTCGTCGCTCACGACCCGGGCATGACGGTGCTCGCGGAGCGGCTCTCCGCCGGCGGCATCGGTCACATGACGACGTGCGCCGTGGCCACCTTCGTGTGGACAAATGACGACTGGGATGTCGCGGAGGCGATCGACCCCGACAGCTGGACCTTCGACAGTCCCTGACGACCGCCTCCGACGGCCCGCCCCGCTCCGCTCAGCGCACCGGCATCCCGCCGCGGTACACCGCGTGCACGAGCGGCACGCCCGGCCGGTACGCCAGGTGCGTGCGGGAGGGAGCCTCGAGCACCACGAAGTCGGCGCGGGCGCCGACGCCGAGGTGTCCGACGTCGCCCCGACGCAGGGCGCGCGCACCGCCCGCCGTCGCGGCCCAGACGGCCTCGGCGACCGTCATGCCCATTTCGCGGACAGCCAAGGCGACCATGAGCGGCATCGAGCTCGTGAAGCTCGAACCGGGGTTGCAGTCGCTCGCGAGCGCGACGGTCACGCCTGCGTCGATCAAGCGGCGCGCATCGGGATAGGGGTGTCGCGTGGAGAACTCAACGCCGGGCAGCAGCGTCGCGACGACGTCGCCCGCGGCGAGAGCCGCGACGTCCGCGTCGCTGAGGTAGGTGCAGTGGTCGATGGATGCCGCGCCCGCGACGGCGGCGACCCGCGCGCCTGCGCCATAGCCGAGCTGGTTGCCGTGCACGCGCACGCCGAGCCCCGCGTCGCGCCCCGCCCGCAGAATCCGCTCGCTCTCGGCAGGTGTGAACGCACCGGTCTCGCAGAAGACGTCGACCCACCGGGCGAAGGGACGGACCGCGTCAAGCATGGGACCGCAGACGAGGTCGACGTAGGCGCCGCGATCGCCCTCGTACTCGGCGGGGACGACGTGCGCCCCGAGGAACGTGACCTCGTCGGTGACCTCCGCGGCGAGGCGAGCGAGGCGCGCCTCCCCCGCCACAGTCAGGTCGTACCCCGTCTTCACCTCGAACGTCGTCGTGCCCTGGGCGTGGAGCTCCACGACGAATCCGGCCAGCCTCGCGCGCAGGTCGCCGTCGGTCGCGGCCCGAGTCGCGGCGACCGTGCGACGGATGCCCCCCGCGGCATACGGTACTCCGGCCATGCGCGCCTCGAACTCGTCCGCGCGGTCGCCGCCGAACACGAGGTGCGTATGGCTGTCGACGAACCCGGGCACGACGGCCCGTCCCCCCGCATCGACGGTCCGCTCGAGCCCGTGAGCGTCGGACGCGGCCTGCGCATCGGCCGCGCGCCCGACCCACGCGACGGTGCTGTCCTCGATCCGGATCGCGGCGTCGCGGATGAGGCCGGTCGCATCGGCGGGGTCGTCGCCGGCGCCGACGACGTTCGTCGTCAGCTCGCCGATCCCCGTGACCAGCAGGTTCGTCACGGTGTGTCCAGCATCGGGATCGTCAGACCGCGCTCCCGGGCGACCTCGCGGGCGCGCGGATAACCGGCATCCACATGCCGCATGACGCCCGTCCCGGGATCGTTCGTGAGGACGCGCTCGATCTTCTCAGCGGCGAGAGCGGTGCCGTCGGCGACGGTGACCTGTCCGGCATGGATCGAACGCCCGATGCCGACGCCGCCACCGTGGTGGATCGACACCCACGACGCGCCCGACGCCGTGTTGAGAAGCGCGTTGAGCAGCGGCCAGTCGGCGATCGCGTCGGAGCCGTCCGCCATCGCCTCGGTCTCGCGGTACGGCGAGGCGACCGAGCCGGAGTCGAGATGGTCGCGGCCGATCACGATCGGACCCGCGAGCTCTCCCGACGCGACCATCTCGTTGAAGCGCAGCCCCGCGAGGTGCCGCTCCTTGTACCCGAGCCAGCAGATCCGCGCGGGAAGCCCCTCGAAGTGCACGGTCTCGCCCGCGCGCGTGAGCCAGCGATGCAGGCCGGCGTCGTGGGGGAAGAGCTCCATCACGGCACGGTCGGTCTTCGCGATGTCCTCCGGATCGCCCGACAGCGCGACCCAGCGGAACGGCCCGCGCCCCTCCTCGAACTGCGGCCGGATGTAGGCCGGCACGAAGCCCGGGAACGCGAACGCCCGATCGAATCCCCCGAGCTCGGCCTCGCGCCGAATCGAGTTGCCGTAGTCGAACACGGCCGCGCCCGCGTCCTGGAAGCCGACCATCGCGGCGACATGCGCCGCCATGGAGGCGCGCGCCCGCTCGGTGAAGGACGCCGGGTCGGATGCCGCGGCATCCTTCCATTCCGCGACCGGAATGCTGATCGGAAGGTACGCGAGCGGGTCGTGTGCGCTCGTCTGGTCGGTGACGACGTCGATCCCGATCTCACCGGCGGCGTGACGCCGCAGGAGGTCCGGGAAGACCTCGGCAGCATTGCCGACCACGCCGACGCTGAGGGCGCCACCGGCGGCTTTCGCGGCGCCGACGCGTGCGACGGCGGCATCCAGATCGGTCGTGTACTCGTCGAGGTAGCCGTGCTCGACGCGGCGCCGCAGCCGCGACTCGTCGACGTCGACGATCAGAACGACGCCGTCGTTGAGGGTCACCGCGAGCGGCTGCGCACCGCCCATGCCTCCCGCGCCGGCCGTGAGCGTGAGCGTCCCCGCGAGGCTGTCGCGCCCGAGCGAGCGTGCGACCGCAGCGAACGTCTCGTACGTGCCCTGCAGAATTCCCTGCGTGCCGATGTAGATCCACGATCCGGCCGTCATCTGGCCGTACATCATGAGGCCCTCGGCCTCGAGCTTACGAAACTCGGGCCACGTCGCCCAGTCGCCGACGAGGTTCGAGTTCGCGATGAGCACGCGCGGCGCCCACTCATGAGTGCGGAAGACGCCGACGGGTTTTCCGGACTGGACCAGGAGTGTCTCGTCGGGTTCGAGTTCGTCGAGCGTGCGGATGATCGCGTCGTAGGCCTCCCACGATCGCGCCGCGCGGCCCGTGCCGCCGTAGACGACGAGGTCTTCGGGATGCTCGGCGACCTCGGGGTCGAGATTGTTCATGAGCATGCGCTTCGCGGCTTCGGCGCCCCAGCTCTTCGCGGTGCGCTCCGCACCGCGCGGTGCGTGGATCGGCTCTCTCATGGCCGTCCTCCTTCGGTGTCGTCGGTGAGGGATGCTGCGGCGCGTGCGATCTCGCCGGTGAGCACGAGTTCGGTGACGGCTTCGAGATCGGGACTGACGTAGCGATCCGGACCCGGTCCGGCGACGCCCGCGCGTCGCACCGCGTCGCGGACCGCGGCTGTGGCGGCTGCGGGCTTCAGCGGCGCGCGCAGGTCCAGCGCCCGGCACCCCGTGACGATCTCGATCGCGAGGACACGTGCGAGGCCGTCGATCGCGCGGCGAAGCTTGCGCGCACCCGCCCATCCCATCGAGACGTGGTCCTCTTGCATCGCCGACGAGGGGATCGAGTCGACCGACGCCGGCACCGCGAGACGCTTGAGCTCGGACACGATGCCCGCCGCCGCGTACTGCGCGATCATGAGACCCGAATCCACGCCGACCTCGTCGGCGAGGAACGGCGGCAGGCCGTTGCTGCGCGTGCGGTCGAGGGCGCGGTCGGTGCGGCGCTCGGAGATGGATGCCACGTCGGCGACCGCGATCGCGAGGAAGTCGAGGACGTACGCGACCGGCGCACCGTGGAAGTTGCCGTTGGATTCCACCCGACCGTCCGAGGTCACGACGGGGTTGTCGACGGCCGATGCGAGTTCGCGCGACGCGACGAGCGCGGCGTGGTCCACCGTGTCGCGAGCGGCACCGTGCACCTGCGGAGAGCAGCGCAGCGAATAGGCATCCTGCACACGCGTGCAGAGGGCCGGATCGCGATGGCTCGCCATGATCTCCGATCCCGCGAGAAGCGCGCGCAGGCGCGCCGCCGACGCCGCCTGACCGAGCTGCGGCCGCAGCGCCATGAGGTCGGCCGCGAAGACGGCATCCGTCCCGAGCTGGCTTTCGACCGAGAGCGCCGCCGCGATGTCGGCGGTGTCGAGAAGGGTGCCGAGGTCGTCGAGGGCGAGGAGCAGCATGCCGAGCATGCCATCGGTGCCGTTGATGAGGGCGAGCCCCTCCTTCTCCTCGAGCACGAGCGGCGCGATACCGGCGGCGGCGAGCGCGTCGGCGGCATCCCTCTCCTCGCCGGCGGCGTCGCGCACCCGCCCCTCACCGAGCGCGGCGAGCGCAACGTGCGACAGCGGGGCGAGGTCCCCCGAGCAGCCGAGCGAGCCGTACTCGCGCACGATCGGCGTGATGCCGGCGTCGAGCATCGCCGCGTACGTCTCGACGACCACGGGGCGGACGCCGGTGTGGCCGGTGGCGAGGGTCTGCAGACGCAGCAGCATGAGGGCACGGACGACCTCGGGCTCGACCTCGAGGCCGGTGCCGGCTGCGTGCGAGCGGATGAGCGACGCCTGCAGCTGCCGTCGGCGTTCGGGCGCGATGAAGGTCGTCGCCAGCGCCCCGAATCCGGTCGAGATGCCGTAGTGCGGTTCGGGGTCGTCGGCGAGACGCTCGATGAGGGCGCGGGATGCCGCGACCCGCGCCATCGCGTCGGGCGCGATCTCGACGCGTGCGCCGGATCGAGCGACGGCGACGACCTCGGGGGGGGCGAGCGGGCGGGAGCCGACGACGACGGGGATCGCGGTCGCGGATGCGGGGGCGGGAGACATGCGTCGATTCCATCGCGCTCGACACGCGTTCGACAGAGGATCCTGGCATTCTGTGTCTGTGATCCCAGACAACGTGGTACCCGCGCCGCAAGTGCCCGCCGCCGACCAGACGCTGCGCATTCTCGCGTTCCTCTCGCGCCAGCGCGGCCCGATCGCGGCGCGCACGATCGCCGAGAATCTCGGCATCCCGCGCTCGAGCGTGTACCACCTGCTCGGCGTCATGGTGCTGCACGGCTTCGTCGTGCACGTCACCGCTGAGGGTCGGTGGGGACTCGGCACGGCCGCGTTCGAGCTCGCCGGCGGGTACGCGCGCCAGCAGCCGCTCGCCCGAATCGGTCGTCCGCTCGTGGCGGGGCTGGCCGACCGCACGGGTGAGAGCGCTCACCTCGCCGTGATGACGGGCCGCGATGTGGTCTACATCGTCGAGGAGCGGGCACCGCGGAGGCCCGCTCTCGTCACCGACGTCGGCGTGCGTCTGCCCGCGCACCTCACGGCCACCGGGCGCGCGATGCTCGCCGCGCTCCCCCGGGAGCAGGTGCGGGCGCTCTACCCGGATGCGACCGCCTTCGCCGATCGGACGGGCCGCGGTCCGGGGCGACCGGCGGAGCTGCGCGAGGTGCTCCGGGCGGTCCGGGCGGACGGATACGCGACCGAGGACGGGGAGGTGACTCCCGGGCTCCGCTCTGTGGGCGTGGCCGTCCGTGACCACGCCGGGTGGCCGGTGGCCGCCTTCGCCGTCACCTGGGAGGACGACGGACGTGATGCGGCCGCGATCGTGGCGGCGACGACGACGAGCGCTGATGAGCTCTCGCGCCGGCTGCGGTGACGGCGCATTCCACGGCCACCGCGTCCCTGCCTCGGGGCGTCCCTGCCGCGGGCGCTCAGTCGACCTTCGTGACCGTGCCCCCGGTGAGACGGACGAGCTCGTCATAGGTCAGCGGGAAGACTGTGTGCGGAGTGCCGCCCGCGGCCCAGATCTCGGGGAAGGCGGCAAGCGCCTCGTCCACGACGGTGGGAAGCGGCGCCGGATGCCCCGTGGGCGCGACGCCCCCGATCGCCTGGCCCGTCGCCTCGCGCACCTGTTCGACCGTCGCCCGGACGATGCTCGCGCGGCCGAGACGTTCGGCGAGCGCCGCGGTGTCGACGCGGTGCGCTCCGCTCGTCATGACGAGTAGGGGTGCGCCGTCCGACCAGAACACGAGCGAGTTGGCGATCGCGCCGACCTCGACGCCCAGCGCGGCGGCCGCGAGCGCCGCCGTCGACGCGGCATCCGGCAGCACGACGATCTCGCCCGTGATGCCGGCCGCCCGCAGGGCGTCCTGAACGAGGCGGCTGCGCGGATGGAGGGAGTCGTCGCTCATGCGCTCAGCCTAAGGCTCTCGGGTTACACACGCCGACGGAGCGTGGCGCCGACGCCCTGAAGACGGCAGGCTGGAGCCATGACCCGGTTCCTGCGCCTGCTCCGTCGCTATCCCGTCATCGCAGCGACCGTGCTCGCCGGTGCCGTCGTGCTCATCCTCGACATGACCGGTCAGGCCACTGTCGCCCGCGTGCTCGCGACGGCCTACGTGTCCGCCGTGATCGTGTGGACGCTCATCGGAATGATCCGCGACGTTCTGCGCGGCCACGTCGGCCTCGACGTGCTCGCGGTCGTCGCCATGGTGGCCACCCTCGCCGTCGGCGAGTACGTGGCCGCGCTCATCATCGTGCTCATGCTGAGCGGCGGTGAAGCGCTCGAGGACTACGCCGGGCGGCGTGCGAAGCGGGAGCTCACGGCACTTCTGGATCGCGCCCCTCAGACGGCGCACGTCGTCCGCCGCATCGGCCGCGACGAACAGATCCGCGACGTCCCGGCCGACGACGTCGCCGTCGGCGACGAACTGCTCATCCGACCGGCCGAGGTCGTCCCCGTGGACGGCGAACTCCTCAGCGACGAGGGGAGCTTCGACGAATCGTCCATCACGGGCGAGAGCCTTCCGGTTACGAGGACGACGGGCGACGAGGTGCTGTCCGGCGCGGTGAACGGGTCGCGTGCCGTGCGGGTCCGGGCGACCAAGCGCAGCGCCGACAGCCAGTTCCAGCAGATCGTCAACCTGGTGCGCGACGCGCAGGAGTCCCGCGCGCCGGTCGTGCGCCTCGCCGATCGCTTCGCGATCCCCTTCACGGCGGTGTCCCTCGTCATCGCCGGCGCCGCGTGGGGCCTGTCCGGCGACTCGACCCGATTCGCCGAGGTCCTCGTGCTCGCGACCCCGTGCCCTCTGCTCATCGCGGCTCCGGTCGCCTTTCTCGGCGGGCTCTCGCGCGCCGCGAAGGCGGGGATCATCGTCAAGGGCGGCTCGGTCATCGAGCAGCTCGCGCGCGTCGCATCGGCCGCGTTCGACAAGACGGGAACGCTCACGCAGGGTCATCCCGTCCTGGTCGACGTGGTTGTTGCGAACGGTTTCATCGGCGACGACGTGCTCGCCCTCGCCGCGTCGGCCGAGCAGTACTCGTCGCACGTGCTCGCGGACGGCATCCGCCGAGCGGCGCGCGACCGCGGCCTCGACCTGCGCCCCGCCAGCGAGGCGCGCGAGGCGGCGACCAACGGCGTGACCGCACAGATCGACGGACGTACCGTCGTCGTCGGCAAGCCCGCGTACATCGCCGCGCTCGCGCCCGACACCGCGCGCGCGGAGCTGCGCCCCGGGCAGGCCGCCGCCTACGTCGCCGTCGACGGACGCTTCGCGGGCGTCCTCGTGCTCGCCGACGATGCGCGCCCCGAGTCTCCCGCCGTCGTCGCCTGGCTCCGCGCGCACGGCGTGGAACGGATCGCGATGCTCACAGGCGACGCGGCGCCCACCGCCGAGGCGATCGCCGCGGAGGTCGGCATCGCCGAGGTTCACGCGGAACTCCTTCCCGCCGAGAAGGTCCATCTCGCCTCGCTCATGCGCCCGCGCCCGCTGCTCATGGTGGGCGACGGCGTCAACGACGCCCCGGTGCTGGCGGCCGCCGACATCGGAGTGGCGCTCGGGGCGAAGGGGTCGACGGCCGCGGGCGACGCCGCCGACGCGGTCATCCTCAAGGACTCGCTGGCGGGTGTCGCTGAGGCCGTCCACATCGGACGGCACACGCTCCGGGTCGCCTTCACCGCGATCTGGATCGGCATCGCGCTCAGCATCGGGCTCATGCTCGTCGCGACGACGGGACTGATCCCCGCCGTGGTCGGCGCCCTCGTCCAGGAACTCGTCGACCTCGCGACGATCCTCTACGCGCTGCGCGCCCTCGGCGGTGAGAGATTCGTCCTGCCCGACGCAGCCCCGGCGCCCGTGGGGGCCGCGCGCACGGCACAATAGGTGTGGATGCCGCAAAGCCGCGGCATCTGCTGAGCACCGCCCACAAGGCACGCCGAAAGAGGACGCGATGACGCACACCCTGCCCCTGCCCGACTTCAACCACGAACGCGTGGAGGTGAGCACGGGTCCGCGCAGCGGCCTCGTCATCACCGTCGCGCTGCATTCGTCCGCGCTCGGCTCCGCCCTCGGGGGCGCCCGCCTGTGGACCTACCCGCACTTCACCGACGCGACCTTCGATGCGCTGCGCCTGTCCGCCGCGATGACCCTCAAGAACGCCGCGGCGGGCCTCGACGCGGGCGGCGGCAAGTCCGTCATCTGCCTGCCGCCCGGCACGACGCTCGACGGCGATCGCCGCCGCGCCGCCTTCCTCGACCTCGGCGACGCCGTCGAACGCATGGACGGCCTGTACCGCACTGCCGAGGACGTCGGCTCGACGACCGACGACATGCTCACCGTGAGCGAGCGCACGAGCCACGTCGTGGGCCTCCCCGACTCGGCGGGCGGCTCGGGCGAGCCCGCCGGCCCGACGAGTCTCGGCGTCTATGAGGCCATGCGCGCGACGCTCGAGCGCCTGGACGGCACGAGCGCGGCGGATGCCGCGGTCGCGGGCCGCCGCATCACGATCTCCGGCCTCGGCCAGGTCGGCAGCCGCCTCGCCGTGCGCCTCGCCGCCGAGGGCGCCCTGCTCACCGTGACCGACGTCAACCCCGCCCGGCGCGACCTCGCCGCCGAGCTCGGCGCGCACTGGGTCGACCCCGGCACCGAGCACCTCGTGGCGGCGGACGTCTTCGTTCCGGCGGGCATCGGCGGCGTGCTCGACGACGCGGTCATCGACGCGCTCGCGGCTCGCGCCGTCTGCGGCCCCGCGAACAATCCGCTCGCTGAGCGTGCGGGCGCAGACCGACTCGCCGCCCGCGGCATCCTGTACGCTCCCGATTTCGTCGTCAACGCCGGCGGAGTCATCTACCTCGATCTCGAGGCGAAGCGCCTCGGCAGCCGCGCCGAGATCATGGACCGCGTCGCCGGGATCGGCGACGTCGTCCGTGCGATCTTCGACGATGCCGAGGAGCACGGGATCACGCCGCTGGATGCCGCGGAGCAGCGCGCCGCCGCGCGTCTGCGCGCCGCCGCGGCGACGTCGGCGCTCGTCTGAGGCAAACCCCGCACATGAAAGGGCGGACCCGGTGCCACAAAAGGTGGAACCGGGTCCGCCGTGGTGCGAGGATGGTGCCACCCGGCACCGCCGCCGGGTGATCCGCGCCGTCGAAGGAGACCGCCCGTGTTCACCAGCCCGTTCCCCGATGTCGAGATCCCGCAGGCGAGCGTCTACGACGACCTGTTCGGCGATCTGAGCGCCGACGACGCCGCCCGCATCGCGCTCATCGACCCCGCGACAGGCGCCGAGACGACATACGGCGCCCTGAAGGCTCAGATCGACGCCTTCGCCGGAGCGCTCGCGGCACGCGGCGTCGGCGTCGACACGGTCGTGGCGCTCCTCTGCCCCAACGTCCCCGCGTTCGCGACGGTCTTCCACGGCGCACTGCGCGCCGGAGCCACCGTAACGACGCTCAACTCGCTCTACACGCCCGGCGAGATCCAGAAGCAGCTGACGGATGCCGAGGCCACCTGGTTCGTCACCGTGAGCCCGCTCCTCCCCCAGGCCCTCGCCGCCGCGGAGGCCGTCGGCATCCCCGCCGACCACCTCATCGTCCTCGACGGCACCGCCGAGACGACACCCGCCCACCCGAACCTGCGCGCACTGCTCACCGAGGGGCGCACGCCGCCGGAGGTCGCGTTCGATCCGGCCACGCACGTCGCCGTCCTGCCGTACTCGTCGGGGACCACCGGCATCCCCAAGGGCGTCATGCTGAGCCACCGCAATCTCGTGGCGAATGTGGCACAGTGCCGCATCAACATCGACCTGAAGAACTCCGACCGCGTGCTCGCCGTCCTGCCGTTCTTCCACATCTACGGAATGACGGTGCTCCTGAACCTCGCGCTCAAGCAGCGCGCGACCCTCGTGACGATGCCGAAGTTCGACCTCGTCCAGTTCCTCGACAACATCCAGACCTACAAGTGCACGTACCTCTACATCGCGCCGCCGATCGCCGTCGCTCTCGCGAAGCACCCGATCGTCGACCAGTACGACATCTCGACGGTGCACACGATCTTCTCGGGCGCTGCTCCCCTCGACGGCGACACGGCGGAGGCGGCCGGCCGGCGCCTGGGCGCCCGCATGATGCAGGGCTACGGGATGAGCGAACTGAGCCCCGTCTCTCACGCGATGCCCTATACGCGCCACGACATCCCGGTGAGCTCGGTCGGCACGATCCTCCCCAACATCGTCTGCAAGCTCGTCGATACCGAGACGGGCGCGGAGATCACCGAGATCGGTGAGGACGGGCAGAC
>QFPD01000028.1 GCA_003248845.1 Microbacterium sp.
CGGGGTCGGTCGCGCTCGCGGCCGCGGCCGCGCCGAACAGAGCCGCCGAACTGCCGAGCAGAAGGGCGGCGGCGGTCGTGAGAGCAAGAGCCAGACGCACGCGCAAGCGCATTCCCTCCTTCGCGGGAGTGGTCGTTCCCGCCCCCCTTCCGATCCTATTCCGCACCGCGCATGTGGCAACAGGCGGCGCGGATGAATGCCGCGAAGACAGGGGCCCGGTAACGTGACCTGTTCGGAGGAACGATGCACGACGACGGATTCGATCGATACGGCGGCGACGTCCTGGCCTCGGACTGGCGTGCGCGCGGCCGGCCCGCCGTCTCGCGTGTGGCGGCGACGGCGGAGCTCGTCGTCGAGGTCGCCGGCGACGGGTTCTGCGGCGCGGTCACGCGCGTGCAGTCGGGCACGGTCGAACTCGAGGATCGCCTCGGCCGGCGGCGCCTCTTCCCGCTCGGCGGCGGATTCCTCATCGACGGCGCTCCCGTCGAGTTGATCGTTCCGACTGCCGCTCCGGCGCCCCGCGCGCGCACGGCGTCGGGCTCGTTCGCCGCGCAGGATCAGCGCGCGCGGGTCGCCCGTGCCAGTCGCATCCTCGTGGAGGGGCGTCACGACGCCGAGCTCGTGGAGAAGGTGTGGGGCGACGACTTGCGGGCCGAGGGCGTCGTCGTGGAGTACCTCCAGGGCGTCGACCTGCTCGACGAGGCGCTGAGAGCCGAACCGCCGGGGCCGGGGCGGCGCTACGGCGTGCTCGTCGACCACCTCGTCCCCGGATCGAAGGAATCGCGTATCGCCGACGCCGTCCGGCGCGGAGCGCACGGCGCACACGTGCGGATCGTCGGTCACCCCCACATCGATGTCTGGCAGTGCGTACGGCCGTCGTCGCTCGGCATCCCCGCCTGGCCGGACGTGCCGCGCGGCATCGAATGGAAGGTCGGCGTCAGTCGCGCCCTCGGCTGGCCCGCCCGCGACCAGGCCGACCTCGCCCGTACCTGGCAGCGCATCCTCGGGTCGGTGAAGACGTACCGCGACCTCGACCCGGCCCTCCTCGGCCGCGTCGAGGAGCTCATCGACTTCGTCACGGCGGATAGCCTGGGGGAGTGACCGACCCCGCTCCGCGCTTCCGCGACAAGCCCGTCTCGTTCGTCCGTCGCAGCGGCCGCATGAGCGATGCCCAGGAGCGCGCCTGGCAGGACCTCTCCGCCCACTACGTCATCGACGTCGAGCGGGATGCCGCGGCCACGAGCGTGCGTCCGGGTACGCAGATCGCCCCGGGCGCCGTCTTCGGACGTCGCGCGCCGCTCGTCGTCGAGATCGGGTCGGGGCAGGGGCACGCGATCGTGCACGCGGCATCCACGTCACCCGAGCGCGACTTCCTGGCCGTCGAGGTCTTCCGTGCAGGCCTCGCGCGCACGATGCTCGACGCCGACCGTGCCGGTGCGACGAACCTCCGCCTCGTCGAGGCCAACGCTCCCGAAGTCCTCGAGCACCTGCTGCCGGAAGGGTCCGTCGACGAGCTCTGGATCTTCTTCCCCGACCCCTGGCACAAGGCCAAGCACAACAAGCGCCGGCTCGTCGCGCCCGCCTTCCCCCCGCTCGCAGCGCGGGTGCTGCGCGATGGCGGGCTCCTGCGCCTCGCGACCGACTGGGAGGACTACGCCGTGCAGATGCGCGACGTGATGGGGGATGCCGCGCACTTCACCCCCGCGTACGAGGGGTCCTGGGCGCCGCGCTTCGAGGGACGTGTCATGACGGCGTTCGAGCGCAAAGGGCTGCAGAAGGGCCGCGAGATCCGCGACCTCGTCTATCGTCGCGAGTCGCGCGTGTGAAGCCGCCCGCGGGCAGCGTCGCCGCCGCGTCGTCCCTGCGGCCGGGGCTCGGCGCCGCGCTCGGCCCGGCACTTCTCGTCGCACTCGCCGCTCCCGCCTTCTTCGTTCTGCTGCAGCCGTGGCTCGCCTGGGCGCTGCTCGTGGCCGGCATCGGGTTTGCTGCGGCGCTCGAACGCGGGCGCATCGCGGCGTCCACTCCGTCGCTCACGCGCGACCTGTCGCTCATCGCCGTGGGGCTCGCGATCGTCAGCACGATGTCGCTCGAGGCGAAGCTCGACGATGCGTCGATGGTGCGCTTCACGCTCGTGCTCGGTGGCGCGGTCGCCGTGCCGTATGCGCTGTCGCGCTGGGTGTATCGCGACCGGGCGATCGCCTTCCCCTGGCGAGGCGGCGGACGGTGGCGTCCGTGGCAGTGGGGATGGCTCGCCGCCGTGCTGGTGCTCGGCTGGCTCATCCTGCCGTTCTACTTCATCACGTCCGGTGTCTATCTCAATTGGCCGGTCGTGGATGAGCCGGGTCTCATCGCGCGCCTGTTCGTCGGCGTGGGAGCGGTCGGCATCTGGGACGAGCTGTTCTTCATCTGCACCGTGTTCGCGGCCCTGCGCCGCCACCTCGCGGATGTCACGGCGAACCTGCTTCAGGCGATCGTGTTCGTCTCGTTCCTGTGGGAACTGGGCTACCGCGCGTGGGGGCCCGTCCTCACGATCCCGTTCGCACTGCTGCAGGCGGTCATCTTCTTGAAGACCAGGTCGCTCGCGTACGTCGTGACGGTGCATCTGCTCTTCGACGCGGTGGTGTTCGCCGTGCTCGTGCACGCGCACAACCCGGGGATGCTCGACGGGCTCTTCCTCGTCTCACCGTGACGAGCGCGCGTGCCCGGGTGGTGCACAGGTGGCGGCGCTAGACTGGACCCCGGATCCCGATCGGATCCCCGGACGAGGGTTCAGTACCCGGTGAGCGACAAGACTGGCCGAAAGGTCACGTCATGTCGTGGATCGTTCTCATCGTCTCCGGATGCCTCGAAGCCGTCTGGGCGACAGCGCTCGGAAAGTCGGAGGGCTTCACGAAGCTCTGGCCGACGGTGGTCTTCGGTGTCGCGCTCGTCGCCAGCATGGGCGGTCTCGCCTGGGCCATGCGCGACATCTCGACCGGTACCGCCTACGCCGTGTGGGTCGGGATCGGTGCGTCGCTGACCGTCGCGTACGCCATGATCACGGGCGACGAAGCGTTCTCGATCGTGAAGATGCTCCTCATCCTCGGCCTCGTCGGCTGTGTCGTGGGGCTGAAGCTCGTCGGCGAGCACTGACGCGTTCGCCCCGCGGCGCCGGCGGGCGACACCCGCGCCGACAGGGCGGGGCGCGCCGCCCGCGGCGAGGAGGTGGAGTGCCGAGGAGTCGGCAGAGCGAGGTTCGCAGTGGTCATACATCGACGCTAGAAACGCGGGATGCCGCAGGGCATCGCCCGACGGGACGATCGTCGTCCGTCTGCAGGATGATCTCGGCGCTTCGGGTCAGCCCAGTCGGGAGTGCTCGTCGAGCCGGTGCCACGTGCGGTTGTGGTAAACCAGCGCGTTCACCTCGTCGTCGCCCGGGCCGCCGCGATCGATCGCCGCCTCTAGGGCGTGCGCGGCGATGACGGTCGACGCCCCGGCATCCATTCGTCCGATCACGGCGCACCGCACCCACGCGCGCACACCGGCGAACACCGGCTCGCCGGTCGCCAACCGCGACCAAGCGGCGCGGTTCGCGAAGCGATCGAGCCCGCTCGTCGCGCCGAGGCGGGCGAGGTCGAGATCGTCGGCGTCGAGGAGGTGCACGACGACCGTGTCGGCGCGCTGGAGCGTCGTGGATGCCGAGGACAGCGCGGAGATCGAGAACGTCAGCAGCGGCGGGTCGGCACTGACCGACGACACCGAGGTCGCTGTGAGCGCGACGGGCCCGTCCCCAGCATCCGCCGTGATGACGGCGACGCCGCCCGGGTGGCCCCGGAAGAGATCCTTGAAGCTCTGCGGCGGCAGCGAGGTCGGGAACGACGCGTGCGCTCGCGCCGGGCCGGCGTCAGCGGCGGCCGTCGACGGCTGCGGCAGGGAGGCGAGGGGCGAGGTCATCCTCCGACGGTAGAACCTCCGCGGCTCGGGCGGGCGTCATGTGTTCTCGTGTGAACGCGGATGACGCCGTATGACGTTCACCACCGCGACGGTGACGTGCCCCCGACAGGAATCGAACCTGCGACCTTTGGTACCGGAAACCAACGCTCTGTCCCCTGAGCTACGGAGGCGGACCTGTCGAGGGTATCACCGCGTGAGCGATGCGACCGCCGCGGCGAGATGCTCGGCGAGGTAGCGGTGGCCGGCGGTCGAGGGGTGGTCGCGTCCGACACCCGTGTCGATCACGGTCGCGTAGTTCTCAGCGGTGATCCAGCCGTCGGCGAGCGGTGAGATGTACCACCAGTCCCGAGCCGCTGCGGCGGCGCGCAGGTCGCGGTCGATGCGGGCAGTCGCCGCCTCGACCGGCAGCACCTGGGGCGCCGGCCCGAGGATCACGACCTGTGCGCGCGGATACACGCGCGCGAGCGTGTCCCACGCGGCATCCACCGCGGCGCGGTACCCGTCCGCGCCTTCGCGGCGGTCGTTGATCGATCCCTGCACGATCACGAGGTCCGGATCGAGGGCCGGGTCGAGTGCGGCGATGCGCGTGCCGAAGTCCGCGCCGTCGATTCCCGGCTTCAGGTAGCCCGACCCGCGCACACCGTCGACGATCGTCTTCCAGCCCGCGAGCTCTCCGACGACGTAGGCGTAGCCGAGGCTCGGGTCGGATGCCGCGGAGCCGTACGTCCACGAGTCGCCGAAGACCAGTACGGTCGGGTGCTCGGGCAGCGCGAGCGGCTCCGGGGAGGTGGCGACCGCTGCGTCGCCGGCCCCCGCGGCGACGACCGACGCGGGTGTCGTCTCCGGTGCCCACGGCCGCTACAGTGCCGTGCCGACGAGCGCCGCGACACCCAGCGCGACCACGGGCAGCACCCACGCACGGCGTCGCCGCGACGGGGACCGGAACGCACGCATGCGTTGAGGGTAAGCCACGCTCCGATCGATCGCGAAAGGCCGCTGACAGTGGGCGTCGCACGAGCGGTATCGGACCATCCCCTCCGGCATGCGAGGATACTTCGGTGCAGCGCATCGTGACCGCCGAACTCGACCTGGAATTGGGCTCCTCCGTCGACCTCATCTTCCAGATCGCGGCGGCCCAGCCGGCCCCCGTCATCCGCGAGGAACTGACGTTCACTCAGGGTGATCGCGTGTACACGCCGACCGAGATCGTCGACCAGTCCGGCAGCCGTCTGCACCGTCTGCAGGGCGACTCGGGCCTCCTCGAGGTGCGCTATGAAGCCGTCATCGACGGGCACGTCGCGCAGCGTGCGACGAGCGACCTCGAGGCGATCACGTACCTCCGGCCGAGCCGCTACTGCCAGTCCGACGAGGTGTTCACGCAGGCCCGGCGCCAGTTCCGGGGCCTCCAGGGGATGGACCTCATCACCGCCGTGAGCGAGTTCGTCGCCACGAGCACGACCTACACTCCGGGGCTCAGTCAGGGCACCGACTCCGCCGTCACGACCCTCATGACCGGTCAGGGCGTCTGCCGCGACTACGCTCACGTCGTGATCGCGCTCCTGCGTGCAATGGACATGCCCGCCCGTTACGCCGCGTGCTTCGCGCCGGGCCTGCGCCCGATGGACTTCCACGCGGTCGCCGAGGCGTATCTGGACGGCAGCTGGTACGTCATCGACGCGACCCGGTTGTCGAATCGGCGCTCGCTCGTGCGCATCGCGACGGGGCGGGATGCCGCGGACTGCGCCTTCCTCAGCTACCACGGCGGGTACGTCGGACTCCAGCGCATGCGCGTCGACGCGTGCGTCGTGCCCGACGACGCGGCGGACGTCGCCCTCGCCGATGCGGCGGCTGCGGCATCCGACCCCGCTCTCGACGACTTCGCCGAACTCGTCCAGCTCGCCTGACGGCGCGCGGAGTCGGCGCGGGATCTTCGAACAGCGACGCGCCCGTAGACTTGACGGGCTATGAATCCCGACGCCCTCGCCGCCGCCCTGCTCGCCGTCATCGCTCCGCTCGCCGAGGCGCGACGCGAGGGTTCCAGTGCGGGGCTCACCGCGGCGGACTTCCCGCTCGAGCGGCCGCGTAACCGCGACCACGGCGATTGGGCGTCCAACGCCGCCCTCAAGCTCGGCAAGGCCGTGGGCGCGAATCCGCGCGAGTTCGCGCAGGAGATCGCCGATGCCCTCGCCGCGACCCCCGGCGTCGCGTCGGTGGAGGTCGCCGGACCCGGCTTCATCAACATCCGGCTGGATGCCGCCGCCGCCGGCGCTCTCGCCAAGACGATCGTCGAGGCGGGCGAGGCCTACGGCACGAACGACAGTCGCGCCGACGAGATCATCAACCTCGAGTTCGTCTCCGCGAACCCGACGGGCCCCATCCACCTCGGCGGCACCCGCTGGGCTGCCGTGGGCGACTCGCTCGCCCGCATCCTGCAGAGCCAGGGCGCGCAGGTCACCCGCGAGTACTACTTCAACGACCACGGCGCTCAGATCGACCGCTTCGCGCGTTCGCTCGTTGCGGCGCACCAGGGCGACCCCACGCCCGAGGACGGCTACGGCGGCGGCTACATCGACGACATCGCGCGTCGCGTGGCGCTCGCCTACGAAGGCGACATCGACGCCCTCGATCCCGAGGCGAAGCAGGAGGCGTTCCGTGAGCTCGGCGTGAACTTCATGTTCGCCGAGATCAAGCAGTCGCTGCACGAGTTCGGCGTCGACTTCGACGTCTATTTCCATGAGAACGACCTGCACACCTCCGGCGCCGTCGACCGTGCCGTCGCGCGCCTGCGCGAGCTCGGCCACATCTTCGAGGCCGACGGTGCGACGTGGCTCCGCTCGACGGAGTTCGGTGACGACAAGGACCGCGTCGTCATCAAGAGCGACGGCAACGCCGCGTACATTTCCGGCGATCTGGCCTACTACCTCGACAAGCGCGAGCGCGGCTTCAACCGCTGCATCATCATGCTCGGCGCCGACCACCACGGCTATGTGCAGCGCCTCATGGCGATGACGGCCGCGTTCGGCGACGAGCCCTACGTCAATCTGCAGATCCTCATCGGCCAGATGGTGAACCTCGTCAAGGACGGCACGCCCCTGCGCATGTCGAAGCGCGCCGGCACGATCGTCACGATGGAGGACCTCGTCGAGATCGTCGGCGTGGATGCCGCGCGCTACGCGCTCACGCGATCGTCGGCGGATTCGAACCTCGACATCGACCTGGACGTGCTGCAGAAGCGCACGAACGACAACCCCGTCTTCTATGTGCAGTACGCGCACGCACGCACGCACAACGTGGGCCGCAACGCCGCCGACTCGGGCGTCGACCGCTCGGCGTTCGCACCCGAGCTGTTGACCCACGAGACGGAGAGCGCGCTTCTCGGCGCCCTGCAGGAGTTCCCCCGCGTCGTGGCCTTCGCCGCGGAGGTGCGCGAGCCGCACCGGGTCGCGCGCTACCTCGAGGAGCTCGCGAGTCTCTACCACCGCTGGTACGACAACTGCCGCGTCACGCCCCTCGGCGACGAAGAGGTCACCGACCTCCATCGCACACGCCTGTGGCTGAACGACGCCACCGGGCAGGTCCTGCGCAACGGACTGGGCCTTCTCGGGGTGAGTGCGCCGGAGCGCATGTGAGATGACCGCACCCGCCCGCCCTCGCGCCCGACGCTGGCCGTGGCTCATCGCGCTCGTCGCGGTGGCGGCGCTCGCCGTCGGGGCGTGGTTCGCGGGGGAGTACATCGCGCGCGGCATCGTCGAGCGCACGGTCCGCGACCAGGTGCAGAAGCAGCTCGCCCTGCCCGCCGATCAGCAGATCGATGTCGACATCCCGGGCCAGATCCTGCCCCAGCTCATCTCGGGCACGCTGGACGAGATCACCCTGTCGTCGCGCGATGTGCCGCTCGGTCAGCTCACGGGTGACGTCGTCGTCCGCGCGAGCGGCGTGCCGATCCGCGGCGACGGGCCGGCGACGGATGCCTCGGCATCCCTCACCCTCGACGCGGCGCAGGTGCAGGCGCTCCTCGCGACCGTCGAGGACTTCCCGGCGAGTACCGTCACCCTGGCCGAGCCCGCCATCGGGATCGAGACGGAGCTGCGCCTGTTCGCGCTGACCGTGCCGGTCGGCGTGGGTCTCACGCCCAGCGCGACCGCGGGACAGCTCGTGCTCACCCCCGCGACCTTCACGGTCGCCGGTGCTCAGATCTCGGCGCAGGCTCTGCTCGACCAATTCGGGGCGGTCGGCTCGACCGTCATCCGGGACTGGGATGTCTGCGTCGCACAGTACCTGCCCGCGGGGATGACCCTGAGCGGCGTCCGCGTCGAGGGCGATCACGTCGTCGCCGACGTCGCCATCGACGGCGGCATCATCCACGACCCCGCGCTGCAGCAGAAGGGCACCTGCGCCTGACGCGTCGAGTCCGCACAAATGCGCGCTCGCGGGGCGTTCCGGCGTGCACAAATGGGGTTTCGCGGCGGTGGTGCTGGGCGGTCCGTGCATGCACGGGGCGGAATGCACCCGTGCCCTAGACTTGTCGCACATCTGACGAGCCGGCGGCGCGCGAGCGCCCGGCCCGTGGCTCCCACCCCGATTGGTTCTCATCCGCGTGTCCGCCTCTCCCGACCGTCCTCTCGTGCCGGAGTGGCTCGCGGTGCCCCATGATGCCAACGACCTGGCGACCGAGGTGTGGCCGGATGCCGCGCACCGCGATGACAGCGGAGAGCTCGTCGTCGGGGGCGTCTCCGCCTCCGCGCTGCGCGCGCAGTTCGGCACGCCTCTCTACGTCCTCGACGAAGACGCCGTGCGCGCCCGGGCACGTGAGGTGAAGGCCGCGTTCGACGCCGCGACCGCACGCCATGGCATTCACGCCCGCGTCTACTACGCGAGCAAGGCGTTCCTCTCGACTGCCGTCGTCCGCTGGGTCACCGACGAGGGTCTCGCGGTCGACGTCGCCACCGGCGGCGAGCTCGCCGTCGCGCTCGCCGCGGGCGCCGACCCGTCGCGCCTCGGCCTGCACGGCAACAACAAGTCGGTCGCCGAACTCGAGCGCGCCGTCGAGGTCGGTGTCGGGTCGATCGTCGTTGACTCGCTGATCGAGATCGAGCGGCTCGCGGTGATCGCCGAGCGCGCGGGCCGCCACGGCGAGAGCGCGCAGAACGTCCTCATCCGCGTCAACACGGGCGTGCACGCCGAGACCCATGACTTCCTCGCGACGGCCCACGAAGACCAGAAGTTCGGCTTCGCCCTCCGCGCGGCGCCCGCCGTCGCCGCGCGCATCCGCGAGCTGCCCTCATTGCGCCTCGTGGGCCTGCACTGCCACATCGGTTCGCAGATCTTCGGCACGGCCGGCTTCGCCGAGTCGGCGTCTCGTCTCGCCGACCTGTACGCCGAGCTCCGCGCCGGCGGCGACCTGCCCGTGCTGAACCTCGGCGGCGGCTTCGGCATCGCGTACACCTCCGTCGACGAGCCGACGCCGATCGCGCGGCTCGCGGAGGGGATCGTCGACGCCGTCGCGCGCGAGTGCGAGGTGCGCGGCGTGCCGCTGCCCAACCTCGCCTTCGAACCGGGCCGCGCGATCGTCGGCCGTTCGGGCATCACGCTGTACGAAGTCGGCACGGTCAAGCCCGTCGTCGTCTCCGACGACGTGACGCGACTGTACGTGAGCGTCGACGGCGGCATGAGCGACAACGCCCGGCCTGCCCTGTACGGCGCGCAGTACTCCGCGCGCATCGCCTCGCGGTCCTCGGATGCCGCGCCCGCCCTCGCCCGCGTCGTCGGCCGCCACTGCGAGTCGGGCGACATCGTCGTCGATGCGGAGTACCTGCCGGGCGACGTCGCCCCCGGAGACCTCCTCGCCGTCCCCGCGACGGGCGCGTACTGCTTCTCGCTCGCGAGCAACTACAACTACGTCCCCCGCCCGCCCGTCGTCGCCGTCTCGCGCGGCACGGCGCGGGTGATCGTGCGTGGCGAGACGATCGATGATCTTCTCGCCCGCGACCTCGGCGTCAGCGCCGACGTCTCCGCCTCGTCTCTCGCCACCTCGGCCGGGAAGGAGTCCGCATGACCGACTACCGCCGCCTCCGCGTCGCCCTGCTGGGCGCCGGCTCCGTGGGGTCGCAAGTGGCTTCGCTGCTGCTCACCCACCAGGACGAGCTCGCCGACCGCGCCGGCGCGGCACTCGACCTCGTCGGCATCGCGGTGCGCGACGTCGACGCGCCGCGCGACGCAGACCTCCCGCGCGAACTCTTCACGACGGATGCCGAGGGGCTCATCGTCGGCGCCGACATTGTCATCGAGCTGATGGGTGGCATCCAGCCCGCGCGCGAGTACATCGAGCTCGCCCTGAACTCCGGCGCCGATGTCGTCACCGGCAACAAGGCGCTCGTCGCCACCCACGGCTCCGACCTGTTCGACGTCGCCGACCAGGTGGGCGCGACGGTGTCGTACGAGGCGGCCGTCGCCGGGGCGATCCCGATCATCCGCCCGCTGCGCGACTCGCTCGCCGGTGACCGCGTGCACCGGATCATGGGCATCGTCAACGGGACGACCAACTACATCCTCGACCGCATGGACCGCGAGGGCGGCGAGTTCGAGGCCGTGCTCGCGGACGCGCAGCGCCTCGGGTACGCGGAGGCCGATCCGACCGGCGATGTGGAGGGCTTCGATGCGGCGCAGAAGGCCGCGATCCTGGCTTCCCTCGCGTTCCACACGGCCGTCCCGATCGACGCGGTGCATCGCGAAGGCATCACCGCGATCGACAAGACGGTCATGGATGCCGCGCGAGGCGCCGGCTACGTCGTGAAGCTCCTCGCCGTGTGCGAGCGGCTCGACGGCGTCGCCGAGTCGCCGTCGGGCGAGGCGATCTCGGTGCGGGTTGCGCCCGCCCTCGTGCCTCGCGAGCACCCTCTCGCCTCGGTGCACGGCGCAAACAACGCCGTCTTCGTGCAGGCCGAGGCCGCGGGCAACCTCATGTTCTACGGCGCCGGAGCGGGGGGCGTGCAGACCGCGTCCGCCGTGCTCGGGGACGTCGTCTCGGCCGCGCGCCGCCACATCGCCGGCGGCGTCGGGGTGGGCGAGTCCACGCGCGCGAACCTCCCGGTGCTGCCGATCGGCCGCATCACGACGCGCTATCAGATCACTCTCGACGTGGCCGACGAGGCCGGCGTGCTCGCGACCGTCGCCGGCATCCTGAGCGACGGGCGCGTGTCGATCGCGACCGCCCTGCAGACGGTCCTCGGCCAGGCCGGCGGTGAAGGCGGCACGGCGCGCCTCGTGATCGGCACCCACCACGCGCTCGAGCAGGATCTCGCAGACACCGTCGACCGCCTCGCCGCGAACGCCGCTGTCACGCGTGTCGTGTCGGTGCTGCGCGTCGAGGGCGACTGACCGCCGGCGACCGCACCCCGCGGCATCCCTGGAAGAACAAGGCATCCCTGGAAAAAGGAGACGAACATGGTCCACGTATGGCAGGGCGTCCTGCGCGAGTTCGCC
>QFPD01000288.1 GCA_003248845.1 Microbacterium sp.
GCCGATCAGGCGGGCATCGCCCGGGCTCAGGCAGACGAGCATCACCACGTGGTCGTCGCTGCGCACGCGGCGCTCGTCGACCGTGCACGCCGCAGCCGCGAGCGCGCCGAGGCGCGGGCGCGCTTGGCGCACCTCGAACAGAACGAGCCCCACATCAGCGTCCAGCGCGCGCTCCTCGCCGATGCGCGAGCGGCCGAAGCGCTGCGTGCGCCCTTGGAGGCGGCCGACCGCGCGGCCCGCGATCTCGATGACGCGACCGCCGCCGAGCGGCGCGCGCGGGAGGCCTGGGTGGGCAGGGGAGGGGTCGCGGCCGATGGAGCGACCGGCGCGGTTCTCACCGCGGTTCTGGCCGGCACCGTTCAGGAGATCACCGCCGAGCTCGCGCGATGGGAGGACGCCGCCGCTCATGAGCGTTCCCTGGGCGCACTGCGCGACGATGCCGCTGACGCGGAGACCGCGCTCGCCGACACGACTGCCGCTCTCTCCGCGCTCGATGCAGACCTCGCGGCGGTGCCGGCCCGTCGCGCAGAGCTGGACGAGCGCCTCTCCGCCGCGCGCATGGCCGCTGCACGCGGCGCGGACCTCGGGGCCCGGGCCGCGCAACTCGACGTCCACCGCGAAGCGGCGCTCACCGCCGAGCGGCTCGTGCCACTCGCCAGCGACGCCGAGCACGCGCACCTCGAGGCGCGCACCGCCGCCGACGCCGCCGGCGTCGCCGTCACCGCACTGCTGCAGCGTCGCCTCGCCGGCTACGCAGGCGAGCTCTCCGCCGCGCTCGTGCCGGGCGAGCCCTGCGCGGTCTGCGGTGCCGTCGAGCATCCTCATCCCGCGGCCGCCCCCTCGGTGGCGGTCACCGATGACGATCTGGCCGCCGCCGAGGCGGCGCTCGAGTCTGCCGAAACCCGCGCGAGGACCCGCCAGGCCGATCTCCTCGCCGCCGAGCGGATCGAGCTCGACCGACTCGCCTCCGCGGCAGAAGCCGAACGCACGGCGCTCGCGGACCGCCAGCTCGCGCAGCGCGCCGCGCAGGCGGCGGCGATCGCCGAGATCACGCGGCTGGAAGAGATGGTCGCCCGCGCGAAGGGTGCGTTCGACAGCGTCGCCCTCCGCATCGCCGACGGCGAGGCGCGGCGCGCGCGTGCGACCGCGCTCCTGGCCGCGCGTGCCGAGGTGGAGGAACGCCGGCGCGCGCACGATGCGGCGGTCGGCGACCTGAACCGCCTCCTTTCGGACAGTCCCTTCGACGACCTGGAGACGGCGCGTGCCGCGCTGCGCGCACCCGCCGAGATCGCCGCGGCCGAGGCGGAATCGGCACGGCACGCGGCCGCGATCACGGCCGCCCGCGAACGCCTCCTCGAGCTCGAGCTCGCGGTGGTCGGCGCGGAAATCGCAGACGACGAGCTGGCCGCGGCGGCATCGCTCGTCGCGGAGGCGGACGCGGCCCGCTCGGCTGCCATCGCGGCCGAGCGCGATGCGCAGAACGTCGCGACGAGGGTGCGCGAACTGTCGGAGCAGGCGGACGAGGCATACGTCGCCGTCGCCGACCTCGCCGCCGAAGCGGCGTCCGTCACGCGTCTGGCCGACACCGTCGCAGGCCGTGCCCCCAACACGATGAAGATGGACCTTGAGACCTTCGTCCTGGCCGCGGAGCTCGAGGAGATCGTCGCGGCGGCGAACATCCGTCTCGCCGAGATGTCGGCCGGTCGGTACACGCTGCACCACAGTGACGCCCGCGCCGCTCGCGGGCGTGCCTCGGGTCTCGGTATCGATGTGCTCGACGCGCACACGGGGAGGCTTCGCACACCGCAGTCGCTGTCCGGAGGCGAGACCTTCCTCGCGTCCCTGGCACTGGCCCTCGGGCTCGGCGAGGTCGTCACGGCCCGGGCCGGCGGCATCCGCCTGGATACCCTCTTCGTCGACGAGGGATTCGGCTCGCTCGACCCCGAGACCCTCGAACTCGCCATGCGCACGCTCGACGACCTGCGCGTCGGTGGCCGCACGGTCGGGGTCATCAGTCACGTCGAGGCGATGAAGGAGCAGCTCCCCGCACAGCTCGCCGTGGAGGCGACGCCGCAGGGACCGAGCATCATCCGCCAAGAGTCCGCCGCGTTGCGATGAACTCCGTCAGCCGTCCTGCGGCGTCAACGCGTCGTGGATGCGACGGAGGTCGACCATGAGCGAACCGATGAGAACCCAGTGCTCGGGCGCGGAGAGCACCTCGAGGGGCCGGGTGAGCGCGGCAGGCTCCTGCATCGAGCTGCGCTCGTCGCGGCGGAGATCGTGCGCCGCGCGATGGAGGTGGTCCGCGATCGCAGCGACCTCGGCATCCGAAGCGATTCCCGGCTCGTAGTCGTCGACGAAGGCGCGCGTCATGCCGGCGACCTGTGTAGAGATGGCGAAGAGCCGCGCCACATCGTGCGCGAGAGCGTCGACATCGGCGCGCGCCCGGCGTGCCCGCGGATTCAGCGCGAGTGAGTCGCGTGCGTCCGCGATCGCCTGCTCCGCCGCGCCGACCGAGCCCCGCACCCCGCGGGCGCGGTCGAGAAGGTCGGTGAGAGCGGCGGCATCCTGCGAGCTCACGAGCGCGTCCCCCAGCCGGTCGAGGGCATCCGCCGTGTCCGATCGGAGAGTGGCCACGCGGGCGCGCGCCGGGTCGAGCGCGAGCGGCGGGACGAACGCGAGGTTGACGACGAGCCCGATCACGGCACCGAGGGCCGTCTCGACGATCCGGTCGAAAGCGTAGTCGGGGCTCGCCGTGCCGAGGGCGAGGACGAGCATCGCGCTGATCGCGACCTGGTTCGCGGTGCCCGGCGTCGCACGCAGCGCCCACGTCAGCAGCAAAGCGCAGACGACGGACAGGGCGATCGCGCCGAATCCGCCCCCGAGGACGATGCCGATGACGGACGCGACGACGACGCCGGCGACGACCCCGACAGTGCGCTCGACACCGCGGCCGAGCGACTGGTTGATGCTCGGCTGAACCGTCAGCAGGGCAGCGATCGCCGCGAAGACGGGCGGCGGACCCCCGATCAGCCACGCCGCGAGCAGCCACGCGGCGAGCGTCGCGACGGCGGACTTCACGACCTGGAGCAGCGGCGAGCGGCGCGGGGCGCGCAGCGACACATTCATAGCCCTCACGTTACGCACCTCGGCGAACGCCGACGGCGCCCGGACGTCAGACGCCGTAGCGGGAGCGGATCTCGTCGCGCAGCACCACGCTGCATGCCGCCACGGCGGCGCGCCAGTCGGTGATCGCGTCGTCCTGCGCATTGTCCGAGACGGCCTTGAGCACCGTGATCGGCACCCCGAACTGGCCGGCGACCCAGATATAGGCGTAGGTCTCCATGTCGACGAGGGTCGCGCCGAGCGTGCGGATGGATGCCACGGCACCGGCATCGTCGACGAAGTGATCACCGGTGGCGATCGTCGCCGTGCCGCGCCCCGTCGACACCTGCGGCGGCAGCGAGACGTGCTGGCCGGCGATGCCGTCGATGTCGCTCACATCGTGTTGGATCGCCACCGCGATGTCATGGACGCCGGTGAGCTCGGGGTCGAGAGCACCCGCGGTGCCGACGACGACGATCTCGTCGATGCCCCCGGCATCCAGCCGCCGCGTCAGCGCGTACGTGGCCTGCAGCTTGCCCGGACCCGTGACGAGCCGCTCGAAGCCGTCGAGGTCGGTCTCGAAGGCGACGAGTTCGGAGGCGAGGGCGGCGACGAGGAGCTTCATCTCTCCAGTCTCACACGGGGGCACGGTGAGTACTCACGGCGCCGACCACTGCCGCCCGGCCCCGGACGTGCGCAAAGATGAGCTATCGGGCACGTCCCACGACGGACACGACGATCGGAGCGAGATGACTTTGCAG
>QFPD01000289.1 GCA_003248845.1 Microbacterium sp.
TGGATGACGAGCAACCAGACGCCGAGGGCGAGGGCGACGAGCGCCACCGCCCCCATCGTCTTGATGGCGGGCGCCGGGTCGAGCAGCCACACGAGGATGCCGCCGGCGACGGCGACTCCCAGGATCGCCAAGAGTGTCAGGACGCCGGCGAGCGATCCCTGCTGCCCCTCCCAGCCGCGGCGGCCCGGTACCCAGACGGTCTGCGGTCGGGGACGGGTCATCCGAAGACCCCCTTCCATGCCTTGCCGATGTCATGTGCGGCATCACCGACGAAGTCGGTCGTGTTCTCCCATGCATCCTCGGCGAAGTCGGTCGTGGCATCCCACGCCTGCTCCATGCCGGCGTCGATCGCCTCGCGAACGTCCTGCGGCACCCAGCTCTCGTAGGCCCACACCGCTCCCGCACCGACAGCAACCGCCGCTCCCGTGACGACGAGCGCCGTCCCCCACACCGGCAAGGTCACGACGCCGGCGGCCGCGAGCGCGCCGACGGCAGCCGTCGCTGCGACCCCGCCGACGATGCCGCCTGCGATGTTGACGGCCGTCGACGACGGGTCGTCGCCGCTTTCCATGGCGGACCCGAGCGACCAGATGTCGATGCCCCACCCGATGACCGGGACCGCCTTGCCGAGGCGCGACAGCCGTCGCGCGAGGTCCTCGGCCTCGTCGGCCGCCCAGCGCAGTCCGCGAGGATTCGCCTCTTCCGCCGCCGCCCGGATCGCGGGGTTGCCCGAGCGGAGCTGACGAACGTACGTGGACGCATCGGCGCGGAGACCTTCGGCGTGCGTCACGAGATCGTCGGCGGTGAGACTCCAGGCCATCGCGGTCGCGTCCAGGTAGCCGCGCGGGACTTCGCCCGCGACGCCGCGCAAGCCCGCCAGCATCCGATCGGCGAGCGTCTCCTGTGGCATCCCGCCGAGGAACGCATCGAGGTTGTCGGCGATCCACACCTCGAGCTCGCCCCACCACTCGCCCACATCCTTGGCGACGTCGTTGTAGATGTCGACCTGATCGAGGAAACCCTGCCACTCGTCCCAGTACGGGTCGTCACGGCTGGCCGGGCACACCGGAACCAGCGAGACAGGGCGTTGGATGACCATCCCCTGCACCGCGATGCCGGCACCCGACGCCTTCTCGCGGTGTCCCGCGAACGCGTCGCGCATCCGTTCCAGCTGACCGGCGTAGGAGCGCAGCTTCTCGGCGGCGTCACGGGCCAAGGGCACGATCTCGTCGGCAGCGTCGCCGAGGTCGGACAGGCTCGAGACATAGGCGTCGGCGGACTCGCCGAACCAGTGCGAACGGACGGCGACCGGGATGAGCGCCGCGCCGTTCGACACGGCGTCCGCGGCATCCTTGAGCGCTGGATCGAGCCATTCCGCCGCCGCGCGCACCTGAGCGGGATCGCCCTTGGTCGTCGTGTCGATCACGAACTGAGCTCCTCGAGCTCGCGCGCGACGGGGGCGAGCCGTTCGAGGGCATCCTCCTCGGTGCGCACCGAGTCGTCAGAGATTGCCTTCACGATCTCGCCGAGCGTTCCGTTGATGCGGTAGAGCGCGTCGACGCCGTTCCCCACCCGCTGCAGGATCGCCGCGATGCTGTCGGATGCGAGGCCGCCGTCGACCGCGGAAGGGATGCCGTCGAGCTTGCCCTTCACGATCTCCGAGACCTCCTCGTGCACCTCGACGTGGCGAGCCATCACCTCGCGATCCATCGCGATCCGGCTCATGCGATCACCCCATCGCGTCGGTAGGCGGCGGGGATCTCGAGATCGAAGACGACGACGTCGTACGGCTGCTCGCGCATCACCTGGGAGAGGTCCTCGGTACGCATCAGCACCCACGGCTGACGGTCGCCCGCGAGCGTCAGCAGGCGGTCCAGCGCGGTGTAGGCGAGGAGCGCTTTCCGGCCGTCCCGCAGCTCGCGGATCTCCACCAGCTGCTGCCCTGGAGTCGAGCTGGCGCTCAGCGGAAGGTAGAGGACGGGCGGAACGCTCGCAGAGGCGGCGACGGGAAGGTCGTTCGTCGGATAGGACACGAATGGTCTCCTCTCATGGGGATCGCGGCGGTATCAGAACCCGAGGCGACCGAGCTGCTTCGGATCGCGCTGCCACTCCTTCGCGACGCGCACGTGGAGCTTCAAGAACACCTTCGTCCCCACGAGCGGCTCGATCTGCGCGCGGGCGCGTGCGCCGACGGCCGCGAGCCGCGAGCCCTTGTGGCCGATGATGATCGCCTTCTGACTGTCGCGCTCGACGACGATGTTCGCGTAGATGTCGGTCAGCGAGCCGGTGTCGCGCTCGGCGATGTCCTCGATCGTGACGGCGATCGAGTGCGGGAGCTCGTCGCGCACGCCGTCGAGGGCAGCCTCCCGGATGATCTCCGCGATGCGATCCTCCAGCGACTCGTCGGTGACGACACCGTCCTCGTACAGGGCGGGACCCTCGGGCATGAGACTCGACAGCTCATCGGCGAGGACGTCGAGCTGTTCACCCGCGACCGCCGAGAGCGGGATCACGGCCGCCCAGTCCTCGCGCAGGCTGTCGGCCTCCATGAGCCGCTCCGTGATCTCATCGCGCGAGGCGATGTCGGTCTTGGTGACGACCGCGACCTTCTTGGCGCGGGGATAGCCGTCGAGCGACGCCGCGATGCGCCGGTCTCCCGGCCCGACCTTCTCGGTCGCGGGCACGAGGAAACAGATCACGTCGACGTCCCCGAGCACCTGTTCGACCAGGTCGTTCAGACGCTGCCCGAGCAAGGTGCGCGGCTTGTGGATGCCGGGGGTGTCGACGATCACGAGCTGCCCGCCCGGCCGATTGAGGATGCCGCGAATGGCGCGGCGCGTCGTCTGCGGCTTGTCGGAGGTGATGGCGACCTTCTCCCCCACGAGAGCGTTGGTGAGCGTGGACTTGCCCACGTTCGGCCGCCCCACGAAGGTCACGAAACCGGATCTGTGCACGCTCATCGTTAGTCACTCCTCTGTGACGGACTCGTCGGGACCGGGATCGCCCCCGTGCGGGGCGCGCGCCCGGGGGCGCCGCTTTCGGCATCGTCGACCGTCTCGATGCGCTCGACGAACACCGTCGCGAGACCGCGC
>QFPD01000029.1 GCA_003248845.1 Microbacterium sp.
AGCCCGTCGCGCCCATCGCGATCCCGATGTCCGCGGCGGCCAGCGCAGGGGCGTCGTTGATGCCGTCGCCGATCATCGCGACCGGCCCCTTCGCACCGAACTCTGCGATCGCGGCGGCCTTGTCCTCCGGGCGCAGCTCGGCGCGCACGTCATCGATCCCTGCCTGCGCAGCGAGAGCGCGGGCGGTGCGGGCATTGTCGCCGGTGAGCCGTGGTCCAGTTGGCAGACGATACGGAGCAGCGGTCTACCCAATTGGAAGACTCCGATGAGAACGCACCGATAATCGCGGTCGACTTTTCGGGGGCGGACTTACGGCGCATGAATTTCTCGAACGCTGACCTTTCTGGCGCTAACTTCAGCGACGCCAACCTCGAAGATGCCAACTTCAAAGGCGCCTGCCTCATCGGCGCGGACTTCACCAAGGCGCGACTCGGTGGGGCCAACCTCGAGGGAGCGAACTTGAGCGGAGCGCACTTCGAAGGCACGTCACTCTCGCGAGAGCAGGCTTACAGCTTCTACGGCGCCAGACTCACCAAGGCAGTGCTCGACGGGGCGACCCTCAGCTTCGCTGGCTGCGACCTTCGCGATGCAGACCTCAGCCACACCAACCTGCAGGGCGCGGACTTCACCAAGGCGCGACTCGGTGGCGCCAACCTCTCCAAGGCCGACATGCGTCGAGCAAACCTCACCACGGTGGATCTGAAGGGGACCAAGCTCGACGGCGCGGACATGCGCGGAGCGATCCTCAACGGATCTAGCGTGAATCTCGCCTCCACCACCGATACCCGCTGGGTCTAGCAGCCACAACTGAACGACCGGGTCGGAGAACCACGTTCCGGAAGGCCGGCCGCGAAGCCGTCGCCGCTGTTGCGCCGACCGTCATGTCCCCGCTGTCATCTCTCAGGACTGCCGTGTCTCAGGACATCGGTGACGATTCGTGGCAGAAACGTGGCAGAAGCGGTTTCGGCACCCCGGCTGGAAAGCAGAAAACCCGCGAAATTCCGCGGGTTTCGAGCCTGAATCTCAGAGCGGAGACGGAGGGATTTGAACCCTCGGTCCCCGTAAGGGGACTCCACCTTAGCAGGGTGGTGCACTAGGCCTGACTATGCGACGTCTCCAGGCGTTCAGCTGCCGGAGCCGCGCGAACGCACCCGGCAATCATAACCGGTCGCGGCCCTCCGACCGAACCACGCGAGTGCGGCGATCAGCGCTGCGCCTGCGTGCAGGTCACCTGCTTGGCGGTCTGCCCCGTGATCGTCGGCGGCAGAACGACGGGCGCCTCCGTCGCTCCGGCATCCGGCACCACCGCATCCGTCGCGGTCGGATCGGGCGTCGCAGTCGGATCGGTCGTCGCCTGGTCGGCCTCGCCGACCACGGCGGTGCCGTAGCCGTCGCTCGTCGACCCGGTGAGCTGGATCGGCTGGTTGGCGGCGAGCGCGTCGAAGAGCACCGACGCGGCATCCTCGAGCGGCACGACACGCGAGCCATCGGACGCATACGCGGTCGGATACTGGACGAAAGCGATGTCCTCGTACGGCACGGCACGCAGAGCCATCGCGATCTGCACCATCCGCTGCGGGTTGGCGAGAGACTTGCTCAGCACGAGCTGGTTGTCGTTGACCTGCTGCACCGCCGTGGTCGCGAGATTCAGCAGCGTCGCGGGGTTGCCGAGCACGCCGCCGGACTGCAGCTTCCGCACGAGCGAACTCATGAACTGCTGCTGGTTCGAGATGCGCCCGAGGTCGGAGCCGTCGCCGATGCCGTGACGGATGCGCAGGAACTGGAGCGCTTCGACCCCTTGCAGGGTGTGCTCCCCCGCCGTCAGGTTGAGCCCCGTGTGCTCATCGCTGATGTCGTCTGCGACACAGACGTCCACGCCACCGATCGCATCGGACATGTTGATGACGCCGGTCCAGCGGATCGCGCCCGCGTACGTGATGTCGACACCCGTGAGCTGTTCGATCGTCGCGACCGAGCACGCCAAGCCGCCGTACATGTACGAGACGTTCAGCATCTGCGCGCTCATCGCCGAATACTGAGTGCCGTCCTCGCCCGTGCACGCCGGGATCGGCACGATCATGTCGCGCGGGAACGAGACGACAGTCACGCGGCGCGGCTCGTCGCTGATGTGCACGAGCATCGTCACGTCGTTGCGCTCTCCCTCCGTGTCGCCGTTCTGACACGCGCCCGACAGCGCCGCGTTGGCCCCGTCGCACGAGTCAGTGCCGACGAGCAGCAGATTGACGCCGCCCTCGATCTCTCCGATCGACGGCGGGAGCTGGGAGTCGTCGTCGCCGATCGACACACCGGCCGCTTCGACGGCACGCGCGGCATCCCACACGGCGAACGCGCCGACCGCACTCACACTGATGACGGCGACCGCGACGATCGCGCCGAGCACTGTCAGCACCTGCAGGAGGGGGTTCGGGGAACGGAGGATGCCGTGCCGAGCAACGGGCGTCCGTCGCGCGCGATCACTGCGTGCGCTCACGGGTGTCCTTTCGACGAAAAGCGGAGGGTGTGGGATTCGAACCCACGGGACATTGCTGCCCACTGGTTTTCAAGACCAGGTCCATCGGCCGCTCGGACAACCCTCCCCGTACAGCAGGGAGAGTCTAGTCGAGCGCGACCCCTCATCTTCCCGTGCGTGCCTGAGCGGCCCCTGTACGGAGGGTCAGAGGGCGCGGAGCACGTCGGCGACGCCGCCGGAATGGACGGATGCCGTCGTCTCCCCCGCCTCGCGACGCACTTCGTCGGGCCCCTGGCCCATCGCGATCGCCCGGCCGCCGTGCTCGAGCGCCCAGCGGAACATTCCCACGTCGTTGCGCCCGTCGCCCATGACGAGCACGCGATCGGCGGGGATGCCGAGCCATGTGCGCACCTTCTCGAGCGCGGTCGACTTGTCCACCCCCTGCGGAGCGATGTCGAGCCACGCCGACCAGCCGACGGCGTACGACACCTGGGTGAGCCCGATCCGGTCGACGAGCGACAGGAAATCCCCGTCGGACTCGTCCGGCGAGACGACCACGACGCGGCATACGGGTTGCGCCGACAGCTCGGCGAACGTCACACGCCGGGCGTGCACCAGATTCCAGTCGTCCATCGGCTCGGTGTACAGGCGCGCCCCGTCGGCGAGCTCGACCAGGTACTTCGCGTGCGGAAGGTGATCGCGCAGGTGCGCCAGGACGTCGGTCGGATCGAACGTCTCGACATGGAAGCGCTCGTACACGCTCTCCTCGCCGAGGTCACCCGTGACGCGCTTCATGATGACGGCCCCGTTCGAGCAGACCGCGTACTCCGGCGCGAGGTCCAGGACGTGCTGGATGCCGCGAGTCCCCTCCCACGACCGCCCCGTCGCGAGCATGACCTCGTGCCCCGCACGATGCGCGTGGGCGATCGACTCGACGACACCCGGGCTCAGCGTCTCGTCTTCGAGCAGCACGGTGCCGTCGACGTCGAGCGCGATGAGGAGCGGTTCCGTGCGGACGGCCGGGTTCTCGGCATCCGCCGCGATCCCCTCGACGAGCTTCGCCGCCTTCCGCGGCTTCACGACCTCGATGGAGCCCGTCGGCGGCAGCGGGGACTCGCCGCCCGTCACGCGATCGGCTCCGCGACCGCGATCCCGCCGAGATACGGTCGCAGCACCTCGGGGATCACGACCGACCCGTCCGCCTGCTGATGCGTCTCGAGGATCGCGACGATCCACCGCGTCGTCGCGAGCGTGCCGTTGAGCGTCGCGACCGGCGCCGTCTTCGCGTCCGGCGCGGGGCGATACCGCACGTCGAGGCGGCGCGCCTGGTAGCTCGTGCAGTTCGACGTCGAGGTGAGCTCGCGGTACGCGCCCTGCGTCGGCACCCAGGCCTCGACGTCGTACTTGCGCGCGGCCGAAGAGCCGAGGTCGCCCGCCGCGACGTCGATGACGCGGTAGCTGAGGCCGAGATCCTGCAGCATCTGCTCCTGCAGCGCGACGAGGCGCAGGTGCTCCGCCTCGGCATCCTCCGGCGTCGTGTAGACGAACATCTCGAGCTTGTTGAACTGGTGCACGCGGATGATGCCGCGCGTGTCCTTGCCGTACGATCCCGCCTCGCGGCGGTAGCAGGTCGACCAGCCCGCGTAGCGCTTCGCGCCGGATGCCAGGTCGAGGATCTCGCCCATGTGGTAGCCGGCGAGCGGCACCTCGCTCGTCCCGACGAGGTACAGGTCGTCGGCCTCGAGCTTGTAGACCTCGTCGGCGTGCTGGCCGAGGAACCCCGTGCCGCGCATGATCTCGGGCCGCACGAGCGTCGGCGGGATCATGGGGATGAAACCGGCATCGACGGCGCGCTGGAGCGCGAGAGACATGAGGGCGTATTCGAGGCGTGCGCCGATACCGGTGAGGAAGTAGAAGCGCGACCCCGACACCTTGGTGCCGCGCTCCATGTCGATCGCGCCGAGCTTCTCGCCGAGGGCGAGGTGGTCGAGCGGCTCGAAGTCGAAGTCGCGCGGTTCGCCGTGCGTGCGCAGGGTGACGAAATCGTCTTCGCCGCCGGCCGGCACTCCGTCGATGACGATGTTCTCGATACGCCCGAGGGTGGCCTCGGCCTCGGTCTCGGCGTCGGTGACCGCCGCCTGCGCGGCCTTCACGCGGTCGCTGAGATCTTTCGCCTGCGCGACGAGCGCGGGCTTGTCCTCTTTCGGGGCCTTCGCGACGAGCTTTCCGTGCGCGTTCTGCTCGGCGCGCAGTTCCTCGAATGCGGTGATCGCGGCGCGACGCACACGATCGGCCGCGAGCGCGGCATCCACCGTCTCCGGCGACTCGCCGCGTGCCTCTTGCGAACGCTTGACGAGGTCGGGATTGTCGCGGAGGAGAGCCAGATCGATCACCCGATCAGTCTAGGCTTCAGCCATGACCGATGCCCGAAGCGCCGCCTCCGACGAGCGACGTGCGGCGCTCGTCTACAACCCGACCAAGGTGGATGCCGAGGCGCTGCGCCGCCAGGTGACCGATCGGGCCGCATCAGCGGGCTGGGGCGAGCCCCTCTTCTATGAGACGACCGTCGACGACCTGGGCGACGGGGTGACGCGCGAGGCACTGGATGCCGGGACGACGGTCGTGCTCGTCGCCGGCGGCGATGGGACCGTCCGCGCCGTCAGCCAGGCGATGGCCGGCTCCGGCGTGCCGCTCGCGATCGTTCCGAGCGGGACCGGCAATCTGCTCGCCCGGAACCTCGACCTGCCGCTGGCCGACCCGGCCGCGATGGTCGCCGCGGCGTTCGACGGCGACGTGCATGCGATCGACATCGGCTGGGCGAGCCTCGTGCGCGCCGACGGCCGCAAGGAGGAGCACGCGTTCGTCGTCATGGGCGGTATGGGCCTCGATGCCGCAATGATCGCGAACACGCGCGGCGACCTGAAGAAGAAGGTGGGCTGGGTCGCCTACGTCGACGGCGCGGCGAAGTCGCTGGTCAAGGCCAAGCCGTTCCCGATCATGTACCAGGTGCTCGGGCATCGCATGCACCGCGCGCACATCCAGAGCGTGCTGTTCGCCAACTGCGGGTCACTCCCGGCGGGCCTCGAACTCATCCCCGAGGCCTCCGTCGCCGACGGCGACCTCGACGTGGTCATCTTCCAGCCCAAGAACCCGATCGGCTGGCTCGCCGTGTGGCGTCGCGTCGCATGGGACAACAGCGTGCTGCGGAAGTTCCGCGCCGGTCGCCGCATCCTCCGCCTGCGCACGAAGGACAACTCCGTGCGCTACGCGAAGGGAACGGGTGTCGAGCTTGCCGCGGCAGCCGCGCAGCCCATCCAGCTCGACGGTGACGAGTTCGGCGAGGCGACGGCGGTGAGCGCCCGTGTGGATGCCGGGGCGCTGCGCCTGGCCGTGCCCGCCGGGCACACCGTGCCGGGTCTGTAGCCGCGTCGTCAAGGGGGTGCGCGCACGGCATCCCCACCGGCACGATGGACGCCATGTCCTCGCCCTCGATCGTCTGGTTCCGCGACGACCTGCGCCTCGCCGACAACCCGGCCCTGCGCGCCGCGGCGGATCGCGGCGAGCCCGTCCTCGGCGTGTACCTCCTCGACGAGGTCTCGCCCGGAATCCGTCCGCTCGGCGGCGCTGCTCGGTGGTGGCTGCATCACAGCCTCAGCGAGCTCGGCGAGCGGGTCCGCGAGAAGGGATCCGTGCTGATCCTCCGTCGCGGTGCGGCCGCCGACGTCCTGCCGACACTCGTCGAAGCCGCGGGCGCGGGCGCCGTGTACTGGAATCGGCGCTACGGAGGCGCCGAGCGCGCCGTCGACGCAGGACTCAAGGAGTCGCTCCGCGAGGGCGGCGTCGAGGTGTCGTCGTTCGCGGCATCCGTCCTGTTCGAGCCGTGGACGGTGCGGACGGGGGCCGGAACGCCGTACGGGGTCTTCACGCCCTTCTGGAAGGCGTGCCGCCAGCTCCCGCCGCCACGGCAGCCGCTGCCCGAGCCGCGCGAGCTGCGCGGGCCGGGACGGCACCCGGCATCCGACGACCTCCACGAGTGGGGACTGCTGCCGACGACGCCCGACTGGGCGGCGGGCCTACGCGAACGATGGCAGCCCGGCGAGGTCGCCGCGAAGGCCCGCCTCCGAGAGTTCCTGCGGGAGGATGCCGACGACTACGACCGGGCGCGGGACGAGCCCGCGGGCGGGGCCACTTCTTTGCTGTCTCCGCGGCTGCGCTGGGGTGAGCTCAGTCCCTACCAGGTCTGGCACGCGGCGGTGGCGTCGGATGCGCGCGTGGGCGGATTCCTCTCCGAGCTCGGCTGGCGGGAATTCGCGTGGCACACCCTGTTCCACTTCCCGGATCTCGCGACGCAGAATCTCCGGTCGGCCTTCGACGCGTTCCCCTGGCCGCGCCTGCGCCCCGCTCATCTGCGCGCGTGGCAGCGCGGCGAGACGGGCTATCCCCTCGTCGATGCCGGCATGCGCGAGCTCTGGCGGTCCGGGTACATGCACAACCGGGTTCGGATGGTCACGGCATCCTTCCTCATCAAGAACCTGCTCATCGACTGGCGTCACGGCGAGGAGTGGTTCTGGGACACGCTCGTCGACGCGGATGCCGCGAGCAACCCTTTCAACTGGCAGTGGGTCGCCGGATCGGGCGCCGACGCTGCGCCCTACTTCCGCATCTTCAACCCGGAGCTGCAGGCGAAGAAGTTCGACCCGGACGGACGCTACGTCCGCGAATGGGCGCCGGATGCCATCGGCGACGACGCCTCCGAGCCGATGGTCGATCTCGCCGAAACGAGGAAGGCGGCTCTCGACGCCTACGAGGCGGTCAAGCGGGCGGGGAATGCCGGCTGAGCCTCGCCGGTTGACGTGAGCGATGACTCCCGCGCTCTCCGTCCTCGACCTCGTTCCCGTCCGCACCGGCCAGACCAGTGCGCAGGCCGTGGCCTCCTCCCTCGCGCTCGCCACCCGTGCCGACGAGCTGGGATACCGCCGCTACTGGTTCGCGGAGCACCACAACATGCCTGCCGTCGCCTCGACGACACCGCCCGTCCTCGCCGCGGCGGCGGCGGCGCGCACGACGAGCATCCGCGTCGGCTCGGGTGGGGTCATGCTCCCCAACCACGCCCCGCTCGTCGTGGCGGAACAGTTCGCGGCCCTCGAGGCGATCGCCCCGGGTCGCGTCGACCTCGGCATCGGGCGCGCTCCGGGCAGTGACCCGGTGATCACGCAACTGCTGCGCATGAGCGGCACGACGAGCGACGTCGACCGCTTTCCCGACCACATCCGCGACATCCTCGCGCTCACGTCGGCGGAGGGCGCCGGGTACCGCCTCGCAGGTCGCCCCGACGGCGACGACCACTACGGCGTGCACGCGACGCCTGCCGCGACCGGCGTGCCGGAGCTCTGGCTGCTCGGCTCGTCGGACTACTCGGCGCAGCTCGCGGCGGCTTTCGGCCTTCCCTACGTGTTCGCGAACCACTTCTCCGGTGAAGGCCTCGAGCGCGCGCTCGAGCTGTACCGGCGGAACTTCCAGCCGTCCGCGTACCTCGACGCACCGCGCACCTTCCTCACCGCGAACGCCGTCGTCGCCGACACCGCCGCCGAAGCCGACGAGCGGATGCTTCCGCAGGCGCGCATGATGGCGCGGCTGCGCGGCGGGCGCCCGCTCATCGCGCTCGAGACCGTCGAGCAGGCGCGGGACGCGGAAAGCTCCGACCACCTCGCCGCACCGCTCATCGACGCGCTGCGCCGCCGCTGGTTCGTCGGCGCAGCTGCGGAGCAGCGTGACCGCCTGGCCTCCTTCGCCGCTGCGCACGGCGTCGACGAGATCATGATCTCGCCCGTTGCCGGTGCTTACGACGGCGAGGCGATGGAAGCCGCGACCGGCCGCGTGCGCACGCTCGAACTCCTCGCGGCCTGACCCCTCTCCAACGGGGGTGCACTCGTTTCCGCCGGGGGTGCACTCGTTCCCACCGGGGGTGCACTCGTTCCCACCGGGGGTGCACTCGTTCCCACCGGGGGTGAATCCATCACGAGCCCTGAATGCACCCTCGCGCGAAACGAATGCACCCTCGCGCGAAACGAATGCACCCTCGCGTCGAACGAATGCACCCTCGGGGGTAACGGAGCGGGGCGCGGCGCGGGTCAGGCGTCGGGTTCGCCGGAGATGAGGCCCCGCAGCCAGTCGCGCGCCTCGATGAACACATCGTCGGAGTAGCGCTCGGAGTAGTGCACGATCGCACGGTCGGCGCGCGGATACGACCCGAGGTAGATGACCTTCGGGCTGAAGCGGCGCAGGCCCAGCAGTGCGTCGGCCATGCGCTCGTCCTGCACGTGCCCGTCGGCGTCGATCACGAACCGGTACCGCCCGAGAGCGTCGCCGATCGGCCGTGAGGCGAGCAGTGACAGGTTGATGCCGCGCGTCGCGAACTGCTCGAGGAGCTCCAGCAGCGCGCCCGGGTACTCCTCGGGCAGCTCGACGATGAGGGAGGTCTTGTCGGCCCCCGTCGGCGCGGGCGCCGGGGCCGTGCGGCTCACGAGCACGAACCGAGTCACGGCATTCGCGTTGTCGCCGATGCGCTCGGCGAGCAGCTCGAGGTCGTAATGATCGAGGATGCCGGGGGGTGCGATCGCGGCATCCGCGTCAGAGAGGCCGTCGACGATCCCGACCGCCGCTGCGACGTTGGAGGCGGCGGGGAGGTGTGCGTGCTCGGGGAGCTCCGCCGAGAGCCACCGCAGGCACTGCGCGTAGGCGACCGGGTGGGCGGCGAGGAGCTTCACATCCTCGAGGCGTGTACCGGGGCGGGCCACCAGCACGAAGTTCACCGGCACGAGATACTCGCCCACGATCCGCAGGCCCGGCATCGTGGCAAGTGCGTCCTGAGCCGTCGCGACACCGCCGTCGACGGAGTTCTCGATCGCGATCATCGCGGCATCCGAGCGCCCCTCGACGACGTCCGCGAGGGCCTCGCCGACGTTGCGCACGGGGCGCCAGATCTGGTCGCGAGCCTCGGGCACCTGGCTGAGAGCGGCCTCGGTGAAGGTGCCGGCAGGCCCGAGGTAGCTGTACGTGCGGCGCGTCCGCGTGATGTCGGGTGCGGCGGAATCGAGGCTCACGGTGGTCAAGCCTAGCCGCGCGAATCCCCCGCGCCGACGGCGGGCGCCCCGTATCCTGAACGACATGACGACTCCCCGCCTCCGCCGTCTCCTCCCCGTCGCCGCGCTCGCCGGGGCAACTCTGCTCACGCTGGGACTGAGTGCGTGCGTGCCCGAGTCGGCCTCGCCGAGCCCGTCAGGGTCCTCGGCGTCCGCGCGGCCCTCCGCTTCGGCATCCGGCGTGGCGACGGCGGCGCCCACCGCGTCTCCATCGGGCGACGCCGCCGCGTGCCTCGTCGGCACGTGGACGATGGGCCAGAGCGACCTCGAAGCCTTCTACAACGACGTCAACGGTGCTCTCGCGGGCGCGGGCGTCAGCTTCACGCCGCAGGGGTCCGCGACCCTCGCCCTCGGCGCGGACGGCGCCTTCACGTGGACCCCGGCGGTGCAGCTGGATGCCGCCGTCTCGGGCACGACGATCGTCGTGACCATCGGTGGCGACATCACGGGGAGCTACTCGGCGACGAGCGACCGCATCACGACGGCGAATCAGTCGACCGACAACCTCCAGGTCAGCGCCACCATCGACGGAGCGGAGACCGACGCGGGCAGCGTCACGCAGGAGATCGCCGGCGCGCCCGTCTCCGACGCGTCGTACACGTGCGCCGGCGACACGCTGACTCTCGTGTCGCAGATCGGCGGCTCGCCTGCGACGTCCGTGCTGCACCGCGGCTGAGAGCAGCTGAGGCTGCGCCGCTGCTGACCGCGTTGAGCCCGGCCGGTGCAGGCCGGCGCCGGCAGTGACAGACTGTCGGCATGAGCCGCGCAGGACAGCCCGCAGAAGCCTCCGACCTCATCGACATCGATGAGCTGATCGCCGCCTACTACGATCGCAAGCCCGACCCGGCGATCGCGTCCCAACGCGTTGCATTCGGTACGAGCGGCCATCGCGGATCGAGCCTGTCGTCGAGCTTCAACGAGGACCACATCCTCGCGACGACGCAGGCGATCGTCGACTACCGCGCCGCGCAGGGCATCACGGGACCGCTGTTCCTCGGGCGCGACACTCACGGGCTGTCCCTCCCCGCGGAGCGCAGCGCGATCGAGGTGCTCGTCGCGAACGGCGTCGATGTGCGCACGGATTCCCGCGACTCGTGGGTGCCGACCCCCGCCCTCAGCCACGCGATCCTCACGTACAACCGCGAGCGGGCTGCCGACGACCCCGGGCGCGCCGACGGCATCGTCGTGACCCCGTCGCACAACCCGCCCCGTGACGGCGGCTTCAAGTACAACCCGCCGCACGGCGGCCCGGCCGACACCGACGCGACGGGCTGGATCGCCGACCGCGCCAACGCCCTCATCGAGGCGGGCCTGGAGGGCGTCGCGCGCACGCGCTTCGCCGACATCGACGCCGACACGATCGGGTCCTACGACTTCCGTGAGGGATACGTCGCCGACCTTGCGAACATCATCGACGTCGAGGCGATCAAGAAGGCCGGTGTGCGGATCGGTGCCGACCCGCTCGGCGGGGCATCGGTCGAGTACTGGGCTCTCATCGGCGAGCGCTACGGCCTGGACCTCACAGTCGTGAACCCCGAGGTCGACCCGACGTGGCGGTTCATGACCCTCGACTGGGACGAGAAGATCCGCATGGATCCGTCGTCGCCCTCGGCGATGGCATCCCTCGTCGCGCGGCGCCACGAGTACGACATCCTCACCGGCAACGACGCCGATGCCGACCGCCACGGCATCGTGACTCCGGATGCCGGGCTCATGAATCCCAACCACTACCTCGCCGTCGCGATCGACTACCTCTACGG
>QFPD01000290.1 GCA_003248845.1 Microbacterium sp.
AACCACCGCGCGGGTAGCGCACGCCGTCGTCGAGGTCGAGGTGGCTCATGAGGTGGTAGAGCGCGGGAGCGGTGTCGGGGGAGGCGCCGAGGAAGACCGCGGGGTATCCCAGGATCTGGCGCAGGACGGGGTCGGAGAACGAGCGCGCCACGTGGTCCTCGAGGGTGCGCGTGAGCAGCGGCACCAGCCGGGGCAGCTGCGTCGTCACCGCCGGGTCTGCGAGCCCGCCGTATGAGGCGTACGTGTCGTAGAGGAAGCGGTCGACGGCGAGATCGTACGCGCTGCGCGCCGAGTCGAGATACTCGTCCAGGCGCACCCCGGCCCCGGGTTCGCGCTCCTCGAACAGCGCCCGGGCAAGAGCGCGGCCGCTGCGCACGTCGACGGGCGTGCTCCCGCTGTCCGTGCCCTCGGCGTCCGGCTGCGGATACACGCGGTACGCGGGGTCGAGAGTGACGAGGTCGAGCTCGGCGTCGGCGGTCGTGCCGAGCAGGCGGAAGAAGTGCTCGAACACCTCGGGCATGAGGTACCAGCTGGGTCCTGTGTCGAAGCGGAAGCCCCCGGACTCCCACGAGCCGGCACGGCCGCCGAGCTCGTCGCGTGCTTCGAACAGCGTGACAGACCAGCCGTCCCTGGCGAGAAGTGCCGCCGTCGCGAGCCCGGCGATCCCGCCGCCGACGATCGCTGCGGTGCCGGGTCGACGCCCCGCACGGCCGGAGGTGCCGCGCCGCCGGCCGCTCACGCGCCGCTCCGCCGCGGAGGCACGCCGGCGAACGCCTTCGCGGCGATCGTCGCCTTCACCGGAGCCGGAACCGACACGCGGGCGTCGCCGGAGTCCCCACGCAGACGGTGGGCGAGCTCGGCGAAGAGGCCGTGCGCCGTCGTGACGGCGCGCCGGCAGTCCGCGGGGAGCCCGCTGATCGCGACCGCCGCAACGTCGAGGTCGGCGTCGATGCGGTCGAGCACGGCGGCGCGCGTCTCGCCACCGCCCGTGCCGCCGCCGTCGAGGCCGAGGTAGTCGCGGCCGAGGCGACCCCTGTCGTCGGCGAAGTCGCGCAGGAAATTGACATCCTGGAATGCCGCGCCGAGGCGACGGGCGCCCTCGACGAGCCCAGGGTCCGGGTCGACCGGGAATGCGCGACCCGCGTTGACGAAGACCTGCAGGCACATCAGGCCGACGACCTCCGCCGACCCGTAGACGTATTCTTCGTGTGAGGCGGCGTCGTGCCGTGAGCGCTCGAGATCGGTGCGCATCGAGGCGAAGAACGGGCGCGTGAGATCGGCGCCGATGCCGCACTCCACCGCGGCGAGAGCGAATGCGTGGATGACGAGGTCGGTGCTGAAACGCCGCTCGACGGCGGCGTTTGTCTCGGCCTCGAACGCGTCGAGGAGATCCCGCTGCTCCTGTGCTGAGACGCCCTTGAGCGCGGCGGCCCCGTCGACGATCTCGTCGGCGACGCGCACGAGCGCGTACACGCTCCGGACGTGTGTGCGCACGCGCGGGCCGAGGAGGCGGGTCGCGAGGGCGAAGGACGTCGAGTACGACGAGATGACAGCCGCCGCGGCATCCTGCGCGCACCGGTCATACGGGGTCGTCGTCGTCATGGGATGCGCCGCTCGATCGCGGTGGCGATGTCGGCGAGAAGGGCGGCGGCGTCGCCCGGGACCTCGGGTGAGGCGGCGCGGACGCGGGCACGGCGGAGTCCCTCGTGGATGAGGGCGACGAGATCGTCGCGCGCGCCGCTGCGCTCCAGCTCGCGCTGCGCGCGGCGGACCGCGATCGGGCCCGTGTGCGCGACGGCGAGGGCGGAGCTCACCTCCGGCCACGCGCCGGAACGGCGGGCGAGGCCGATGAGGGGTGTCCGTTTCGCCTCACGGAGGTCGGCACCCGGGTCGCGGCCGGCCTGCCGACGTGACCCGAAGGTGCCGATGAGATCGTCGACGAGCTGGAAGGCGAGGCCGAGGTCGGCGGCGGATGACGCGAGATCGCGCTGGGCGTCAGGCGATGCGCCCGCGAGGATCGCGCCCGCCACCAGCGGTGCTTCGAACGAGTAGACCGCGGTCTTGTCGTGCGCCACGCCGAGCAGCTCATCGGTGTCGGGGACATCGATACGCGCGGCGTTCTCTACGTCGGCGAGCTCGCCGGCGGCGGAGACGAGGATCGCGTCGTCGAGCACCGAGAAAAGTCGCGCCCGCACGCCGACGGGGATCTCCGCGACGGCGATGAGGCGCGTCGCCTCGAAGAGAAGGAGGTCACCTGCGAGGACAGCGGCCGCGTCACCGACGGTCGCCGCGTCGTCTACGCTAGCGCCGAGCGCCCGCGCACGCGCGCGGAAGCGTCCCGCCACGTTCGGCGACCCGCGCCGCTCCAGGTCGCGGTCAATGAGATCGTCGTGGACCACGAACCCCGTGTGGAGGAGTTCGAACGCGGCAGCGATCTGCCAGAGTGCGGGACCGGGGACCGCCGCCGAAGGCGCGGAAGGCGGCGACGACGAGCGCCGGTCGCAGTCGCTTACCGTCGACGCCCGCGGCCGCGGCGGCGTCGGCGAGGGCGCGAGCGCCGTCTCCGAGTGCTGCGCTGCGGCGGGCGAGGCGCTCCAAGGAGTCGCGGATCGCGGCATCCACTTGGGCGCGGTCGTCGTCGTCGATCTCGATCACGACGGGCCTCCCACGGAGGCTACTGCGGAGGGAACGGGCGTGTAGGCGCTCAACTGTTCGGACTGCAGGACGAGCCACGGGCTGAACGCCCAGGGTGTCGCCTGCAGCGCCGCGCCGCGCCGAGCCGTGTCGGGTCGACCCACGCGTACTCGGCGACCTCGGCCGGATTCGGTCGCGGCTCGTCGGTCGCGAACGCCGTGTAGACCGGGCAGATCTCGTTCTCGACGGTGCCGCCGGCATCCGTCGCGCGGTACCGGAAACGCGGAAGGACCACCTCGACGCGCTGGAGCGTCAGACCGAGCTCGTTGCCCGCATGTCGGGCTATAGCGCCTTCGATGCTCTCGCCGGGCTGCGGGTGCCCGCAGAAGGAGTTCGTCCAGACGCCCGGCCACGTCCTCTTCACGAGAGCGCGGCGTGTCACGAGCACCTG
>QFPD01000030.1 GCA_003248845.1 Microbacterium sp.
CCCCGGCGAGCGGCGCTGCGCCGAGGGTCTCCTCGTTGGCGACGACGTGCTTGGCGGGTTCTTCGCCTGGTTCCAGGAGCCGCGCACGGCACTCAACCCCATCCGGACGGTGGGGCGCCAGATCGCCGAGTCGGCGCGGATCCACGAGGGCCTCGGTCGTCGCGCGGCCGCCGCCCGCGCCGTCGCGGAGGCGGAGCGCGTGCACCTCCCCGACCCGGCGCGGATCGTGCGCCGCTATCCGCACCAGCTCTCCGGCGGTCAGCGGCAGCGCGTCGCGATCGCGATGGCTCTCGCCTCCCGCCCGCGCCTGCTGATCGCGGATGAGCCGACCAGCGCCCTCGACGTGACGATCCAGGCCGAAGTGCTCGACCTGCTCGGTGGGCTCGTCACGAGAGGCGGGATGTCGCTCATCTTCATCACGCACGACCTCGCCGTACTCTCCCAGATCGCGACCGAGGCCGTCGTGCTCGAGGACGGGCGCGTCGTCGAGCACGGCCCGCTCGCGAGGCTGCTCACGGCACCGGCATCCCCCGTCACGCAGGCGCTCCTGCGCGACGCCACGGCGACCGTGTGGCGGCCCTCCGCGAGCATCCCGACGCGGACCGAGGAGGCTGGCTCATGACGGTGCTCCTTCAGGGCCGCGAGCTCGGCCGCACCTTCCGTCAGCGCGGCACACGCCTCTTCGAGCGGTCCGCCACGACCCTCGCCCTCGACGACGCCGACATCGACATCCGCGCGGGGGCGGCCGTCGGGATCATCGGCGAATCCGGATCGGGCAAGTCGACGCTCGTCCGCATCCTCCTGGGACTGGATGCCCCGACGACCGGCACCGTCACCTTCGACGGCCGTGCGGTCGACGCGCGCGCATCGGCGCGCTCGCTGCACTGGTTGCGTCGCGAAACCGGCATCGTGTTCCAGGACCCGTACGCGTCCCTCGACCCGAGGATGAGCGTCGGCCGGATCGTGGGCGAACCGCTCTGGGCGCTCGGAATCGACGTCGATCGGCGCGCTCGCGTGCGAGAGGTCTTGGAGGACGTCGGGCTCGAGGCCGGCATGGCCGAGCGCTACCCGCACGAGTTCTCCGGCGGTCAACGGCAGCGCATCGCGCTCGCGCGCGCGATCGTGCACAGGCCGCGCCTGCTCGTCGGCGACGAACCTCTGTCGGCGCTCGACGTCACGGTGCGCGCGCAGATCCTCGAGCTGCTGCGCGAATTGCGCTCGAAGGAGAACCTCACCCTCGTGATGGTCTCGCACGACATCGGCGTCGTGCAGAACCTCTGCGACGAGGTGATCGTCATGAAGGACGGTCGCATCGTCGAGGAGGGCCCGACGGAGAAGGTGCTGCTGCAGCCGCAGGTCGCCTACACGCGCCGACTGCTGGCATCCATTCCCGTCATCGACCCGAACCGCGGGTGAGAGACGTCCCCCGTGGCACTCGCGTGGGGCGGGGGTCGGAGGGGCGGCGTAGGGTGAGCGCCATGCACGCGATCGTCCCCCCCTACCTGCTCTCGCGGCTCGCCGACACGTCCGCCCCGCACTTGGCGCGCGCCGCCGAGGCGGCCCGAGCGACGCTCGCCGTGACGCGCGAGTACCACCGCACGCGCGTGAACCTCGATGTCACGGTCGACGGCGACGCACTCGTCTTCGCAGGCACCCCTGCGCCCGATCGCGTCATCTCCGACGCTCAGGGCCGCGAACGTCTGCCTGGCACGCGCGTACGGTCGGAGGACGACCCGCCGTCGGCGGATGCCGCGGTGAACCAGGCATTCGACGGGCTCGGCGAGACCTTCGCCTTCTTCTGGGACGCCTTCTCGCGCGCCGGGGTCGACGGAGCCGGAGGCACGCTCGAAGCGACCGTGCACTACGGCGAGAAGTACGACAACGCCTTCTGGAACGGCGAGCGCATGGTCTTCGGCGACGGCGACGGCGAGGTGTTCGCCGGGTTCACCGGCTCGCTCAGCGTCATCGCGCACGAACTGGGTCACGGTGTCGTCGAAGCGGGCGGCGGGCTCGAGTACCAGGGACAGTCGGGCGCTCTGAACGAATCGGTCGCCGACGTGTTCGGCGCGCTCACCGAGCAGCATGCGCAGGGTCAGACCGCCGGCGAGGCGTCGTGGCTGATCGGCGCCGGCATCTTCACTGAAGCCGTCCAGGGGGTGGCGCTGCGATCCATGAAGGCGCCCGGCACGGCGTACGACGACGACGTGCTCGGGCGTGACCCGCAGCCCGCACACATGCGCGACTACGTCGCGACGAGCGAGGACAACGGCGGGGTGCACATCAACTCCGGCATCCCGAACAAGGCTTTCGAACTCGTCGCCACGGCTCTCGGCGGGCACGCGTGGGAGCGGGCCGGCCGCATCTGGTACCTGACCGTCACCGGCGGCACGCTCTCGCACACCGCCGACTTCGCGGCGTTCGCCGCCGCGACCGCGCAGACCGCGCAGCGGGAGTACGGTGAGGACTCGGAGGAGGTCGCCGCCGTCCACACCGCGTGGGGCGCCGTCGGCGTGACGAACGGTGGCGGAGCAGACTGACACAAGCCGCGACATCGCAGACGGCGATCGCGGGGTGTCGGTGCACGTCGTCCGGTCGGGCGGTATCGCCGGGATTAGTCGCCGATGGCAGCTCGAGGCGTTCGGCGACGACGCGGACGAACTGCTCAGACTCGTCGACCGGTGTCCGTGGCGGGAGTGCGAGCACGCCGATGCGCCGCGCGCGTCCCGCGGGGCGGACCGCTTCACGTGGGAGATCTTGGCGCGCACCCCCGACGGCGTGCGCTCCGCGCTGATCGACGAATCGGGAGCAGCCGGTGCGTGGCGGGCCCTCATCGACGCCGTCCGGTCCGGTTCGGACGGCGGTGTCAGAACTCGGTGAGTTCCGCGAGCGGAGCGCCGATCTGACGGAGCAGCGGCCGGGCGTACGGGACCCACTCCTCGACCTGATCGCGTGGCGTGACCGCGCCGATGTGGATCCACAGGTCGAATCGCTGTATCGCGGCGAGCCGCGTCGCGGCATCGAGGGCAGCGCGCGCATCGGCAGCCCCACCCGCGTCGGCACCGTTCCAGGCGTCGAGGTATGCCTCGACGAGCGGCTCGAACGGCAGTCCCCTACGCGCGGCGGATGCCAGGAGCACCCGCATCGAGGCGAAGGGGTGCGAGATCACGCTGTCGCCGAAGTCGCCGATCCTCACAGTCCCGCCCACGTCGAAGGCGTTCCCGAGGTGCAGGTCGTTGTGCTCGAGCGAGTCGGGCACGTCGCCGAGGCGCGCGGCGAGGTCGCGCAACAGCGGGTAGCGCGCCCGGATCTCACGGCGCTCGTCCGCCGACAGGAAGAACGGATGATCGGCATCCAGCGCGCCCGCGCGCTCGAGACGGGACTCGACCTCCCGCTCGGGGTCACGCAGATCGATACGGGGAACACCCATCACCGTCGCCGCACCAACCGTCGCCGCGACGTCGCTCTGCAGCGCACCGATCGCCCCGGCGAGACGGATCGCCTCGGTCTGATCGTCGTCGGGCACCCCGGTGTTGCGTCGGCGCACCGACAGCGTCGGGCCCGCGTCGGCGCTCAGCACACGACGGGTCGAAGCATCCAGCCGCACCATCGGCACCAGGCGTTCGGGTGCGGCCGCGGCGAGCCACTCCAGCACGGCGGGCTCGCGCGGCGTGGCCGGATGACCCTCCTTCGCCCAGTAGATTCCTTCGAGGGTCTCGGCGACGAGCGTGACCCCCCACCCCCGCACGCGCCCCTAGCGCACCGCCACCACATGCTCGCCGCGGGCGGCGAGCGCCTCCTCGATCCAGGCCTCCATCTCGGCCCGCCACGCAGGGCTCGACCACTGGGCGACGTAATCACGCACCCGCCGATCCCCCTCAGCGCCGGCCGAACCCACGCTTCTTCTTCACCGGCTTGAGCTGCCGCTGCAGATAGATCGTGCCCAGCCAGCGACCGAACTTGAATCCGACGCGGCCCATCCGCCCCACCTCGACGAAGCCGAGCTTCTCGTGCAGCGCGATCGACGATTCCGCGCCCTTATCGCTGATGACCGCGACCATCTGGTGGATGCCCGCCTCTTCCGACGCGGCGATGAGCGCGACGAGCAGCGCCTTCCCGAGACCTTTGCCCGTCGCCGCCTGCCCGAGGTAGATGGAGTTCTCGACGCTGTAGCGGAACGCGGACTTCACCGACATCGGCTGCACGAGCGCGTAGCCGAGGATCTGCCCGCTGGGCCCCTCTGCGACGAGAAACGGCATGTCGAGCTTCTGCAGGAACTCGACTTTCTCGCGCCACTGCTTCAGCGTCCACTTCTTCTCGTCGAAGGTGACGACCGAGTTCGTGACGTAGTGGTTGTAGATCTCGCGGATGTCGGGGATGTCGCTCGCGCGCACAGGGCGGATCTCGTACGAGAACGGGCGCTCGGCCTCAACGCGCCGCAGGTGCGCGGGCAGACGCCGGCGTGTCTTCTCGTACTCCTCTTCCAGCATGCGCGTCAGCCTACGCGCCAGTCCACGGCACTCGCGCCCTGCTCCTCGAGGAGCGCATTCGCGCGCGAGAACGGCCGCGACCCGAAAAAGCCCCGGCTCGCCGAGAGCGGCGACGGGTGGGCGGATTCGATGATCGGCGTCGTGCCGAGCAGTGGTCGCAGGTTCGCGGCATCCCGCCCCCAGAGGATCGCGACGAGCGGCGCCTCGCGCGCGGCGAGCGTGCGGATCGCATGCTCGGTCACCTTCTCCCACCCCCATCCGCGGTGGGATGCCGGCGCCCCGGGGGCGACCGTGAGCACGCGGTTGAGAAGCATGACGCCCTGGTCGCTCCACGCCGAGAGGTCGCCGTGGGGCGCCGGCGGGATGCCGAGGTCGTCGGCGAGCTCGCGGTAGATGTTCTGCAGGCTCCGGGGCAGCGGACGCACGTGCGCGTCGACCGCGAACGACAGGCCGATCGGGTGCCCGGGAGTCGGGTACGGATCCTGACCGACGATGAGCACCGTGACGTCGCGCAGCGGCCGTGAGAAGGCGCGAAGGACGAGGTCTCCCGCCGGGAGATAGTGCCGACCCGCGGCGGTCTCGGCGCGCAGCCGCTCGCCGAGCGCGGCGATGTCCGAGGCGACGGGTGCGAGCGCCTCGGCCCACCCCGCATCGATGAGCCCCGCCTCCGCGAGCTCGTCGAGAGTCTTCGCCATCAGGCGCTGGCGCCCGAGTGCGACGTCGCCCCGGCATCCTCCTCGGTGACCGTGCCGCGCGGCGACCAGGGGAAGTCGATCCAGCGGTCGGTCTCGCGCCACGAGTAGTCGGGGGATGCCACCGAGCCCGGCTTGATGTAGATGCACACCGAGCGGACGTCGGCGCCTGCGTCTTCCAGCATGGTGACGGCGAGCGCGAGGGTGCGCCCCGAGTCGGCGACGTCGTCGACGAGGAGGACGCGCTTGCCGGGGAGGTACCCGAGGTCGAGGTCGGGGGGAAGGAGCGCGGGTGCCTCCAGGACGGTGCCGATGCCGGTGTAGAACTCGACGTTGAGCGCGCCGCAGCTCTTCACGCCGAGGCCGTAGGCGATCGCACCCGCGGGGAGCAGACCGCCGCGCGCGATCGCGACGACGACGTCCGGCGCGAAGCCGTCCCGGACGATCGCCCGGGAGAGGTCACGGGTGGCCGCGCCGAACCCGTCCCAGGTGAGGATTTCGCGGTCCGAGGAGGCATCGTCGTGTGTCACGCTTCCAACCTAGACTGAACGCCGTGCCGAAGATGCCGACACCGCGTTCCACCGCGGCCACGACCGCTGCTCTCCGTTCGTCCGCCGTGGGCGTCACCGCGGGCCTCATCGGTTGGTTCGTGCTCGTTGAGCTCGTCTCCGGCATCCTGCAGGGCTACTACGTGCCGCTGTTCAGCGACATCGTCGTCAAACTCGGCATCCACGATTCGGACGTCAACTGGTTCGAGGCGTCGCAGCTGCTGCTCTCGGCTCTCGTCGTCCCGATCCTCGCGAAGCTCGGCGACATGTACGGGCACAAGAAGATCCTGCTGATCGCCGCGGTCCTGACGGCCGGCGCGACCTGGTGGCTCGCGTTCGCGACGTCGTTCTGGTCCTTCCTCGTCGCGTGGGCGCTGCAGGGGTTCTACGTCGTGTGGCTGCCGCTCGAGATCGCGCTGATCTTCGAGCGCGGCCGACGGCAGAGCCGCGGGGTGTCGACGACGCGACGCGCGGCGGGGCTGCTCGTCGTCGGGCTCCAGGCGGGCGCCATCATCGGCGCCCTCGCCGCGGGTCGCATCTTCACCGCGACGAACGAGAATCTCACGACGACGCTCATGGTGCCGGCGATCGCGGTGACCCTCATCGCGCTCGTCATCTGGTTCGGCGTCCCCGAGTCGACTCCCGAGGCGGGACGATCACTCGACACGTGGGGCTTCGTGATCCTCGCGTGGGGGCTCCTGCTCGTGACGGGTGGTCTCGCATGGATGCGCATGATCGGCGAGATGTCGCTCGGTGCGAGCGCGTGGGCGTGGGTCGTCGCGCTGGTCGTGGCCGGGCTCGGCGTGTTCGTCTGGTTCGTGCGCTACGAGCTGCGTCAGAAGGACCCGGCGATCGACATCCGCGTACTGAGGAGGCCGGAGATGTGGCCCGTGCAGGCGACGGCGTTCCTCGTCGGCATCAGCCTGCTGGGCGCGCAGGGTCCCCTCTCGACCTACGCCGGCACGGATCGCTCTCTCGGTTACGGCCTGGGGCTGGATGCCACCGAGCGCTCCAATATCATCGGGGTCTACCTCGTCTCTCTCATCGTGGGCGCGGTCGTCTTCGCGATCACGTCACGACGGCTGAGCCCGCGCATCGTGCTCATCGTCGCGGCCGCACTCGTCGGTGTCGGGTACGCCCTCTTCCTGCCCTTCCACCTGGAGCTGTGGCAGGTGCTCCTGAACCTCTGCATCGCCGGTCTCGGCTGCGGCGCGCTCGTCGGGGCACTGCCGGCGGCCGCTGCGGCCGCCGCCCCCACGGGGCAGACCGGCATCGCCTCGGCGCTCACGAACACGACGAAGACGATCGGGGGAACGTTCTCCTCCGCCGTGTTCGGCGTCGTCCTCGCAGCCGGGGCGGGAGCGGTCGCATCGCAGACCGCGGCATCCCTCGGCGGGTACCTGACCGTCTGGGCGATCTGCGCCGCCGGCGGCTTCCTCGCCGCGGTGCTGCTCTTCTTCGTCCCGAAGGTCGCCTTCGCCGACGCGCCGCCCGCCTGACACCGCCCGCCTAACACCGGGCTCCGCAGACGTCAGCCGCGAGCGCGCAGCGGCCCGCGCGCGAGCAGGTGCTGCGCCGACTGGGCGACCGGGCGCATGGTCACGAGGTCGAGGTTGACGTGGCCGGGGGCGTTCAACGCAAACGCGATGACGTCGGCGACATCGGATGCCACGAGCGGCTGGTCCACCCCGTCGTAGACCTGCTCTGCGGCGACCTGGTCGCCACCGAGACGATTGAGGGTGAACTCGGGCGTGAAGACCATGCCGGGCGCGATCTCGGTGACCCGGATCGGCTCGCCGTTCAGCTCGAGCCGCAGCGCGTGCACGAGCATCGCCTCCCCTGCTTTCGCGGCGTTGTAGCCCGCGCCGCCCGGGTAGGCGGTCTGCGCGGCCGTCGACGTGACGTACAGCGTGTCGGCGTGGCCGCCTCCCGCGCGGATCCCCTCCCGCAGCAGCGGAAGCAGGGCCGCCGTCACGAGCTGCGCCGACAGCACGTTCACCTCGAACATCCACCGCCAGTCGTCGGGCTTGCCGTCCTCGACGCGATCGGTGCCCCGCGCACCACCCGCGACGTGGACGAGGGCGTGCACGTCGCCGGTGGATGCCAGGTGCTCCGCGAGCGCGGCGACGTCGGCCTCTCGGCTGAGGTCGGCGGCGAACGATGCCGAACCGACCTCGGCATCCAGAGCATCGAGCCGGTCCGCGCGACGCGCGACGCCGACGACGTCCCAGCCCGTCGCCCGGAGCGCCCGCACCACCGCCTCGCCGATGCCCGAGCTCGCTCCGGTCACCACTGCTCTTCTGTTCCGCGTCGTGTTCTGCGTCGCCGGCGTCGTCATGCCCCCCACGGTACCCGCTCCGGCCGCGCGGATTGTGACGTCACATTTCCCGATCGTTGTTGACACGCGGCTCCGACCGTACTGTCGGTCGTGGCCCCGGCATCCACCGGCCGCCGACCACCCGATCACCCGACTCACCCCGCAGGAGCCCGACATGTCCGCACCCGACGCCTGGCGTTTCGAGACCAAGCAGATCCACGCCGGCGCCGCGCCGGACCCCGTCACCAAGGCTCGGGCGACGCCGATCTACCAGACCACGTCGTACGTGTTCGACAACGCCGACCACGCCGCGAACCTCTTCGCGCTGGCCGAGTTCGGCAACATCTACACGCGCATCCAGAACCCGACGCAGGACGTCCTCGAGCAGCGCCTCGCCGCGCTCGAAGGCGGCACGGGCGCGCTCGTCCTCTCGAGCGGCCAGGCCGCGTCGACCTTCGCGGTGCTCAACATCGCCGAGGCGGGCGACCACATCGTGTCGTCGTCGTCGATCTACGGCGGCACGTACAACCTCTTCAAGTACACGCTCGCCAAGCTTGGTATCGAGGTCACCTTCGTCGAGAACCAGGACGACCCCGACGAGTGGCGCCGGGCCGTCCGCGACAACACCAAACTCTTCTACGCCGAGACGATCGGCAACCCGAAGATCAATGTCCTCGACGTCCGCTCCGTCGCCGACGTGGCACACGACGCGGGCCTGCCCCTCATCGTCGACAACACGATCGCGACGCCCTACCTCGTGCGCCCGTTCGAGCACGGCGCCGACATCGTCGTCCACTCGGTCACCAAGTTCCTCGGCGGCCACGGCACCACCATCGGCGGTGCGATCATCGACGGCGGCACCTTCCCGTGGACGCAGCACTCCGAGCGCTTCCCGGGTCTCACGACCCCCGACCCCTCGTACCACGGCGCGGTGTACACCGCCGCCGTCGGCGACGGCCTCGCCTACATCATCAAGGCACGCGTGCAGCTGCTGCGCGACCTCGGCGCGGCGATCTCACCGCAGAGCGCGTGGAACCTGATCCAGGGCGTCGAGACGCTGTCCCTGCGCGTCGAGCGCCACGTGCAGAACGCACAGGAGATCGCCGAGTGGCTCGAGAACCACGACGACATCGCGTCGGTGAACTACTCGGGCCTGCCGACATCGCCGTGGTACGCGGCCGCGAACCGCTACGCCCCGAAGGGCGTCGGCGCGGTCCTGTCGTTCGAGCTCAAGGGCGGCGTCGAGGCCGGACGCGAGTTCGTCAACGCACTCGAGCTCTTCAGCCACCTCGCGAACATCGGGGACGTGCGCTCGCTCGTCATCCACCCGGCATCCACGACGCACTCGCAGCTCACCCCCGAGCAGCAGCTCACGACGGGCGTCACGCCCGGCCTCGTGCGCCTGTCGGTGGGCCTCGAGAACGTCGAGGACCTGAAGGCCGACCTCACGCAGGCCCTCGCCGCCGCGCGCCGGGTCTCCGAGGCCGCCCGCGCCTGACGCCCGGCATCCGGGGTTCACGAACTCCGCAAGATGTCGCGAACTCCGCAGCCGAGACTGATCTCGGCTGCGGAGTTCATGCGTTTCTGCGGAGTTTGTGCCGCGTAACACGCCGTCGGCGGGAGCGCGGACGGGCGAGAATGGATGCCATGGACTGGCAGGCGTCGGAAGACACGGTGCCGTCGGGCCCGATCTCCGAGGCCGACGCACGGCTCTTGCGCGCCCGCCCGCCCGCGAGCGGCGCATGGCGCGACGGCGACCCGGCCGGCGGTCGCCGGTTCGCGCTGCTGGGCGCTTTCCGCACCGAGAACGGCGAGAGCCTGCCGTTCGCGCGGCTCGCCTACGAGACGTGGGGCGAGCTGAACAGCGATGCGTCCAACGCCGTCCTGATCCTGCATGCCTTGACGGGCGACAGCCACATCCGCGGCGACGCGGGGCGGGGGCATCCCACCGCCGGCTGGTGGCAGGACATCGTCGGCCCGGGCTGCGCGATCGACACCGACCGCTGGTTCGTCGTCGCACCCAACATGCTCGGCGGATGCCAGGGCTCCACCGGTGCCGCCTCGATCGGGCCCGACGGCCGCGAGTGGGGACCGCGCTTTCCGTATCTCACGATCCGCGACCAGGTCGCCGCCCAGGCCGCCCTCGCGGACGCACTGGGCGTCGATCGCTGGGCGGCCGTCATCGGCGGATCCATGGGCGGCATGCACGCTCTCGAGTGGGCCGTGGGCCTCCCCGACCGCGTCGAACGGCTCGCGGTGCTCGCCGCTCCCCCGACGACGACGGCAGACCAGGTCGCGCTGAACTCGGTTCAGCTGGAAGCGATCCGCATGGACCCGCGCTTCGCGGGCGGCGAGTACTACGACGCCGCCGACGGCGAAGGCCCGCACCGGGGTCTCGCGCTCGCCCGCCGCATGGCGCTGCTGAACTACCGCAGCCCCGTCGAGCTCAACCTGCGCTTCCAACGGTCCTGGCAGTCGGAAGTGAGCCCGCTCGGTGGTGGCGGACGATTCGCGGTCGAAAGCTACCTCGACTTCCACGGCAACAAGTTCACTCGCCGCTTCGACGCGAACAGCTACCTCACGCTCGTCGAGGCGATGAACTCGCACGACGTGGGCCGGGATCGCGGCGGCGTGGAGGATGCCCTGGCGCGCGTCACTGCGCGGACCCTCGTCCTCGGCATCGACAGCGACCGCCTGTTCCCCGTCGATGGGCAGGAGCGGATCTTCCGCGGCATCCGGACGACGATCGACGAGGCGACCGTCGTCCTCCAGAGCGACTTCGGCCACGACGGATTCCTCATCGAGACGGATGCCGTCGGCATCCACCTGCGCCGGCTTCTCGCGAGCTGAGTACCAGGCTCGCGTGGCAGGACGCGCGCCGCCGAAAGCAGCGCGCGCCTACGAAAGAACGAGCGCGTGCGCAGCTTTCTGCCGCGCGAGCGCCTCTGCGCGGAAGCTCGCCATCGCGATGACGAGGCCCGCCGCCGCGAGGATCGCGCCGACCCAGACGGGGGCGACGAAGCCGAGACCCGCGGCGATCACGGCACCGCCGAGGGCGGCTCCCGTCGCGTTGCCGATGTTGAGCGCGGAGTGGTTCAGCGCCGCCGCGATCGACTGGTTGTCGCCCGCGACATCCATGAGCCGCGTCTGGATCGAGGGGCTGAGGGCCGATGAGACGACCCCGACTCCGAAGACGAAGACGACGAG
>QFPD01000291.1 GCA_003248845.1 Microbacterium sp.
CTCCGGGGAAGACGCGGATCGTGACCCCCTCGGTGCCGAGGTCGGCGATCCCGGTGACGTTCGGGTAGGTCTCCGGGTCCCACATGAGCATCTGCGGGTCCTTCTGCAGCGGCGCGAACACCCCGACGGTGGGAAGATCGCCCGAGTGGGCGATCGCCTCGTCGGTGCCGACGTAGGCGAGGAAGATCGACGGGTCGTTGTACATCTGCGCGTTCGGCTGCGTGAAGCCGGTCGCGGGACCGCCGGACAGGATGGTGACGTCGACGCCCGTGTACTCGCCGGATGCCATGAGCGGACCGGTCACGGACTTCTCATCGGAGTCGACCGTGTAGCCGGCGCCGACGAGCTGGTACAGGTGTCCGTGCTCGGACTCGGGGTTCCAGTCGGTCTGGATCCTGATGTCCGCGGGGCAGCCGGCGGCCGCGAGGTCGACCGCGCCGATCTCGAGGTCGCCGGACGGAGTGGATGCCGCGGGCTCGGGCGACGAGGACGCGCAGCCGGCGAGCGCCAGCGCGCTCACGACGACGAGGCCGGCTGCGGCGTATCCGCTCTTGCGTGCAAATCGCATGGTTCTCCTAGTGATGTGTAGATGGTGCGGGCTGGTGCGATGACGGACGAGATCGGCGGATCAGCCGAAGTCGTACCACTTGCCGACGGCTCGCCGGGCGAGCCAGCCGAAGAACAGGAAGATGACGACGCCGAACAGCGACGCGACGAGGATCGAGGCGAACAACTCGGGGCTCTGCAGGCGCGACTGGTACTTCGCGATGAGGGCTCCGATGCCGGGCGTGCCGCGTTGGAAGAAGAAGTCGCCGACGATCGCGCCGACGATCGACAGCCCGGCCGAGATCCGCATTCCGGCGAACATGGCGGGCAACGCCGTCGGCAGCTCGAGCTTGCGCAGGACGATCCACCGGGTCGCCTTCTGGAGCTGGAAGAGCTCGCGTGCTCCGCGATCCACCGACTGCAGGCCGAACAGCGTGTTGGACACGATCGGGAACAGTGCGATCAGCACGCACACGATCGTCCGGGCGATGAAGTCGTAGCCGAACCAGAAGCCGATGAGGGGGACGACGGCGAGGATGGGGATCGACTGCAGGATGACGGCGTAGGGGAACGTGGTGCGCTCCACCCATTTCGCGAGGTTCATCGCGATCGCCCACACGACACCGATGATGATCGCGATGATGAGGCCGACCAGGGCGACCTGTGCCGTGTTCCACAGAGCGGCGAAGATCTCCGGCCCCGTCTTCGGGTCGGTGTACACGGCGAAGATGACGTGCGGCTGCGGCATGAGGTAGCCGCGGGTTCCGAGCAGCGCGTTGACGAGGTACAGAATGCCGATGATGAGCCCGAGCAGCAGAACGGGCGGGACCCAGTATCCGGGTTTGGTCCACACCGGCTTTCTGCGACGTGGCACCGTCGCCTGCTCCTCGGCGATCTCACGCGGGTCGGCGACCGGGTCCGGCAGGGGTGTGAGGCTGTCGGTGTCGGACATCAGCGGTGCCCCTCTCTGAGCGCGTGTGAGACCTGGCCGACCAGTTCGGCGAATGCGCCGGTGTAGCGCACCTCGGGGTCGCGCGGCATGTCGAACGGCACCTCGAACGTGTCCACGATGTGTCCCGGGCGCCCCGACATGACGACGACCTTCGTGGAGAGGTAGACCGCTTCGGAGACCGAGTGCGTGATGAACAGCCCCGCGAAGCGCGTCGCGACGAACAGTCGCAGCAGCTCGTCGTTGAGGTGTTCCCGCGTGATCTCGTCGAGGGCGCCGAACGGCTCGTCGAAGAGGAACAGCTCCGGGTCGAGCGTCAGCGATCGGGCCAGCGAGGTGCGCATCCGCATGCCGCCGGACAGCTGTCGGGGCAGGTGCTTCTCGAACCCGGTCAACCCGACCAGATCGATCGTCTCGGCCGCCTTCTTCGACCGCACCGCCTTGGTCTGCCAGTTCAGCTCGGCGAGCAGCTCGACGTTGGCCTGGACGTCTCGCCACGGCAGCAGCGTCGCGTCCTGGAACACGTAGCCGATGCGCGACGTGTGCACCTCGGCGCTGCCGTGGCTGGCCGTCTCCAGCCCCGACGCGATGCGCAGCAGGGTGGACTTGCCGCAGCCCGACGGGCCGACGACGGTGACGAACTCGCCACGGTCGACCGAGAGATCGACGCCGCTCAGCGCCACGGTCCCGTCGGGGAAGGTCATCTCGACATCTCGGAAGTCGAGGAGGGTCTCCGTCACGCGGACACCTGCCTTTCGTTGATCCGTGACCAGGAGGCGGTGGTCACGGTGGCCGCGGTGGAGGACACGAGTCGTCCACGGTGGATGACGTGTCGGTTGGGATCGGCGGTCGCCGCGACGTCGGACACGCTCGTCCCCTTGACGGCGACGAACTCGGCGCGTGCGCCGGCGACGGCTCCGGCCGGGGCCAGGCGCATGACGGCGCGCGCGCCGTCGGAGACGAGCGCCACGGCCTCGTCGATCGTGACGTGCGCGGCGGCGACGAGCAGCGCGACCGTCTCGAGGGGGTCACATCGGCCGAGCGGGTTGAACGGGTCGCGCACGTTGTCGGCCCCGGCACCCAGCCGCACGCCGGCATCGAGCAGCGCGCGCACCGCGGTGATGCCGCGCGGCGTCGAGACCGGCGTATCCCATCCCTGCAGGTACAGATTGGTCATCGGCAGTGTGATGATGCCCAGGTCGGCCGCGAGGACCGCGTCCACGACCGGCGCGAGCTCGTGTTCGGCAAGAGTTCCCAGCCGCGAGCAATGACCGGCGGATGCCGCAGCGTGCGTCCACCGCGCGGTGCGCTCGGCCAGCTGCAGGATCGTGAGGGGCCCGTCGAGAGACTCGTCGGTGTGCATGTCGACGCCGCATCCGAGGCGCTCCGCGAGCGTCAGCAGGCGGTCGAGCTCAGCGGAGGGATCGTCGGCGAGGTGCGGGGCACCGCCGATGAGATCGACGCCGCGAGCGATCGCCTCTTCGTGGAGCGCGTCGCTCACGGTGTCGTCACCGAGCGTGCACAGCTCGATGTCCATGAGACCGCGCAGCTCC
>QFPD01000292.1 GCA_003248845.1 Microbacterium sp.
GAGCTTCACTCGCCCCGCGGCTTCCTCTGCGCACCCCTCCGTGTCGGGCGGGACGACCGACGAGGGCAGCACGAACTAGACTCGAGGGGTGACATACGTGATCGCCCTGCCGTGCGTGGATGTGAAGGACCGTGCTTGCATCGACGAATGCCCCGTCGACTGCATTTACGAAGGCGAGCGCTCCCTCTATATCCACCCCGACGAGTGCGTCGACTGCGGAGCGTGCGAGCCGGTGTGCCCTGTCGAGGCGATCTATTACGAAGACGATCTGCCGGACGAGTGGCAGGACTACTACACCGCCAACGTCGAGTTCTTCGACGACATCGGTTCACCGGGCGGCGCCGCGAAGGTCGGCGTGATCGCAAAGGATCACCCCGTCATCGCCGCGCTTCCGCCGCAGGGGCACTGAGCCGCGGTGGCCGTCCGCGACCTCGACGACTACCCCTGGGACGCCGTCGCCCCTTACGCGCGCCAGGCCGCTGAGCACCCCGGTGGTCTCGTCGATCTGTCGATCGGGTCACCCGTCGACCCGACGCCGGCCGTCGTGGCAGACGCCCTTCGAAGCGCAACGGATGCCCACGGGTACCCGCAGACGGTGGGGACACCAGCCCTGCGCGAGGCGATCGCCGCCTGGTACGACCGCCGACGCGGGGTTCCCGGTCTCCGTGCCGCAGACGTCCTGCCGACTGTCGGATCGAAGGAGCTCGTCGCGCTCCTGCCGCTCCTGCTCGACGTGGGGGCGGGGGATGTCGTCGTGCATCCGCGCGCGGCCTACCCGACGTACGCCGTCGGTGCGAAGCTCGTGGGTGCGGTGCCCGTGGCATCGGACGATCCCGCCGAATGGCCCGAGGGAACGAAGCTCGTCTGGATCAACTCGCCCGGCAATCCCGACGGCCGCGTGCTGGATGCCTCGGAACTGCGCGCAGCCGTCGAGCGGGCGCGTGAGCTCGGCGCGGTTCTTGCCTCCGACGAGTGCTACGCCGAACTCGGCTGGGACGGCGCATGGGCGCACGAGAGCGTCCCGAGCGTTCTCGACCCGCGCGTGACCGACGGCGACCGCCGCGGCATCCTCTCGGTGTACTCGCTCAGCAAGCAATCGAACCTCGCCGGCTACCGCGCCGCCTTCCTCGCGGGCGACCGCGACCTCATCGCACGTCTGACGACGGCGCGCAAGCACCTCGGGCTCATGCTGCCCGCTCCCGTCCAGGCGGCCATGACCGCTGCGCTCGGCGACGACGAACACGTGGCCGAGCAGCGCTCGCGCTACCGCGCGCGGCGCGACGTGCTGAAGCCCGCGCTCGAGGCCGCCGGCTTCCGCATCGACCACTCCGAAGGCGGCCTGTACCTCTGGGCGTCGGAGGGGCGGGACGCGTGGGCGACGATGGCCCGTCTCGCAGAGCTCGGCATCCTGGCCGGGCCGGGACACTTCTATGGCGAGCACTTCCCGCAGCACGTGCGCTTCTCGCTCACGGCGACCGACGAGCGCATCGCTGCCGCGGCGGCGCGGCTGCGCGCGGCCACGGAGACGTCGTAGGTATTCTCCAGCGGAATGCCAGATCCTTTGGCAGAGATCGGAGTAGGCCCGCGCGGCCAGTAGGCTGTAGACGACCCCCAGACGACTGCAAGGAGGCTTCGTGAGCGACACGGGCACCCCCCAGACCGCGACCGTCACCGTCGGTGAGCGCACGGCTCAGCTGCCGATTCTCTCCGGCACCGAAGGGGTCCCGAGCGTCGACTTCTCGACGTTCACGAAGCAGACCGGGCACACCGCGCTCGACTACGGCTTCGTCAACACCGCGGCCACCAAGTCCGCCATCACCTACATCGACGGCGACCAGGGGATCCTCCGCTATCGCGGCTACCCGATCGAGCAGCTCGCGCAGAACAGCACGTACCTCGAGGTCGCCTGGCTGCTGCTCTACGGCGATCTGCCGACGGCCGACCAGCTCGCCGAGTGGGACGACAAGATCCGTCACCACACGCTCCTGCACGAAGACCTGAAGCGCTTCTTCTCCTCGCTGCCGCACACCGCGCACCCGATGTCGGTGCTGTCGGCGGCCACCGCGGCGCTCTCGACGTATTACGAAGGTCAGTCCGACCCGAACAACCCCGAGCACGTCGAGCTCAACACGATCCGCCTCCTGGCGAAGCTGCCCGTCATCGCGGCCTACGCGCACAAGAAGTCGATCGGTCACGCGTTCCTCTATCCGGACAACTCGCTGAGCTTCGTCGACAACTTCCTGAAGCTGAACTTCGGCAACCTCGCCGAGGTGTACCAGGTGAATCCCGTCACCTCACGCGCGCTCGAGCGCCTGCTCATCCTGCACGAGGACCATGAGCAGAACGCCTCGACCTCGACGGTCCGTCTCGTGGGCTCGACCGGCGCGAACCAGTTCTCGTCGATCTCGGCCGGCATCAACGCGCTGTACGGCCCTCTGCACGGCGGGGCGAACGGGGCGGTGCTCGACATGCTCGCGCGTATCCGCGACTCGGGGGAGAGCGTGCAGCGCTTCGTCGAGCGGGTGAAGAACAAGGAGGACGGCGTGAAGCTCATGGGCTTCGGGCACCGCGTCTACAAGAACTTCGACCCGCGCGCGAAGCTTGTGAAGGAGTCCGCCGACGAGGTGCTCGCCGAGCTCGGCGTGCACGACCCGCTGCTGGACCTCGCCAAGGAGCTCGAAGAGGTCGCTCTCAGCGACGACTATTTCAAGGAGCGCCGGCTCTACCCCAATGTCGACTTCTACACGGGTGTGATCTACAAGGCGATGGGCTTCCCGACGCGCATGTTCACGCCGCTGTTCGCGATCGGGCGGCTGCCCGGCTGGCTCGCGCACTGGACCGAGATGCAGAACGACCCGCAAACGAAGATCGGCCGGCCCCAGCAGCTGTACATCGGCTCGGGTGAGCGGAACTACCCCGGCCTTTGACCCGGGCATCCGGCGCACCCGAATCGGAGAACGCAATCAGATTCGGAGAACAGGGCTCGTGGCATCCGATTCTGTTGGTGTTCTCCGGTGGTGATGGCTGCGACCGAGCGATGATGTCGC
>QFPD01000293.1 GCA_003248845.1 Microbacterium sp.
GACCTGGAAGTTCTGCATCGCCGCGACGATGTTCGCGATGTCGTTCTGGTCCGCTGCGCGCAGCGCGTCGACGACCTGGGCCTGCGTCGTCCCGGCAGGGAACTGGCCTCCGAGAGCGGAGGAGACGACGCCTTCGAAGATCACGTTCGTCGCCTCGCCTAGCACCTTCGGGGCGATCACGGCGAGCACGACGCCGATGGCACCGAGCACCGAGACGAAGACGAACCACCATTTGTACGGTCCGAGGAGACCGACCATGCGGAAGAAGCTCTGCTGGAAGTTCGCGGCCTTTCCGGGTGCGACCGAGTCCCAGCTGCCGGAGTTCAGACGCGCCTGTTCGGCGAGTTCCAGCTCGTAGCGCTCCTCTTCGGAGAGCGCCGCAGTGTTCGGGGCGCTCATGCGTCCACCCCCAGCTGCGACTGGACGATCTCGCGGTAGGTCTCGTTGGTGGCGAGGAGCTCGTCGTGGGTTCCCGCCCCGACCATCCGGCCGTCGTCGAGGACGATGATGCGGTCGGCCTCGACGATCGTCGAGACGCGCTGAGCGACCACGATCTTGGTCACGTCCGGCAATTCTCGCCACAGAGCGTGCCGAAGGCGGGCGTCGGTGGCGACGTCGAGCGCCGAGAACGAGTCGTCGAAGACGAGGATGTCGGGGCGGTGCGCGATCGCGCGCGCGATCGACAGGCGCTGCCGCTGACCGCCGGAAACGTTCGTGCCGCCCTGCGCGATGCGCGCGTCGAGGCCGCCGGGCATCTCTGCGACGAAGTCCTTGCCCTGCGCGATCTCGAGCGCGTGCCACAGGTCGTCGTCCGTGGCGTCCTCGCGACCGAACCGCAGGTTGGATGCCACCGTCCCGGTGAACAGGAACGCCTTCTGCGGCACGTAGCCGATCCCCTGCCACATGCGGTCGAGATCGGTGTCGCGGACGTCGACGCCACCGACGCGGACGGTGCCGCCCGTCACATCGAACAGGCGCGGGATGAGCGAGACGAGCGTCGTCTTGCCCGAGCCGGTCGAGCCGACGATCGCGACCGTCTCACCGGCATCCGCGCGGAACGAGATGCCCTCGAGGACGGGGGCTTCCGCACCCGGGTAGGTGAAGGACACGTCGTCGAAGACGACGGTGCCCGGAGCCGGGAACTGCGTCACGGGCTCGGCGGGGCGAGCCAGCGCGTCCGTCGACTCCAGCACCTCGCCGATGCGGTCGGCCGAGACCGCCGCCCGCGGGATCATGATCGTCATGAACGTCGCCATGAGCACGCCCATGAGGATCTGGCCGACGTACTGCATGAATGCGAACAGCGTGCCGATCTGCACGTGTCCGGCATCCACCTGGATGCCGCCGAACCAGATGACGCCCACGACGGTGATGTTGAGGACCAGCATGGCCAGCGGGAACATCAGGACGAACAGAGACCCGACTTTGCGGCCGACGATCATGATGTCGGTGTTGGCGGCGCGGAAGCGCGCCTCTTCGATGCGTTCGCGGACGAACGCGCGGACGACGCGGACGCCGGTCAACTGCTCGCGCATGACGCGGTTCACGCCGTCGAGCTTGCCCTGGTACTGGCGGAACAGTGGCACCATGCGACTGATGATCGCCACGGCGATCACGAGCAGGACCGGGACGGCGACGGCGATCAGCCAGCTCAGGCCCACGTCCTGCTGCAGCGCCATGATGATGCCGCCGATCGCGAGCAGCGGCGCCGTGACGAGCATCGTCGCGCCCATCATCGCGAGCATCTGAACCTGCTGGACGTCGTTCGTGTTGCGCGTGATGAGCGTTCCCGCGCCGAATGTCGACACTTCGCGCTCCGAGAATCCGCTCACCTTCTCATAGACGTCACGGCGGATGTCGCGGCCGACGCTCATCGCGGCCCGCGCGGCGAAGTAGGTCGCGATGATCGAGGCGATGATCTGCCCGAGCGCGATCGCGAGCATGAACACACCGCGCGACCAGATGTACCCGGTGTCGCCGGTCGAGACGCCCTTGTCGATGATGTCCGCGTTCAGACGCGGCAGATACAGGGATGCCATGGCGGAGGCGAACTGGAACACCAGCACCCCCGCGAGCCACCACGGGTAGGCCCGCAGATAGCGGACCAGGATCTTTCCGAGCATGCGCGTTCTCCGGTGAGAGAGTGGGGACGGTCCATGCTATCCCCGGCCTCGGACACGTCGTGCGCGTGCGCGGTTCGACCGCTTATCGGCCGGAGACGAGTTCGATCCCCGCCCCCGCGAACTGGCGGAGCGTGGCATCCGGGAGGAACGCCCGCGTCAAGGCTGCCGCGATCCGTGCGATGTCGGCCTCGTCGCGGTAGAGGAGGTACATCGTCTCGTAGCGAGGGTTGAACTTCTCCTTGAAGCGGTGCAGCGACGCGAAGCCGTAGACCGGTTCCAGGGTGTCGCCGAGTCGGTCCGCGAGGACGGCGATGACCCCGGCATCCTCGGGATAGTCGTGCGCGAGCGGTGCGCCGGAAAGCGACATGAGACGCGCGCCCTCGTCGGAGAACTGCTTCGCAGACGAGCCGATGAGAAACTCCATCACCGAACCGAAGCCGCCCTCGCGTCGGCGCATGAGGTCGAGGGTCCAGCCGTCGACGCGGCCGTCGCCGGCGTAGACCGGGAGCCAGGAGAGGAAACCGTCGACGTCGCCGGCCGGCGAGAGAGCGAGCGCGAGCCGGACCTCCGGATCAGCGGCCTCCGTGAGTGAACCGAGCGTGAAGCCCATTTCGGGCAGCCCCTTGTCGCCGACCCACATCTCCGAGATCGCCCGGATCTGGGCCTGCACGCCCCACGATTCGTCCTTGAGCCGCGTCATCCGGAACGTCATCTCCTCGCGGCCCGCCTTGTTCATCGCGGTGCGCACGTTGTTCCAGCGCTTGCCGGTGAACTGCAGTCCTTCGAGATCCACGATCGAGTCATCTGCGACGACGAGACTGCGCCACCCGTCCGGCAGCGCGTCGCGCGTCGCCTCGCTCGCACTGAAGAATGCGGGGACGAGACCGGCATGCTGCGCGGCATCCACGAAGT
>QFPD01000294.1 GCA_003248845.1 Microbacterium sp.
GCACGAGCTTCGGATCCTTCGCGCACTGCTTCGTGTGCAGGCTGCCATCGAGGTCGATGAACACGGCCTCACCCGGCTCGACCTCGCGGACGACGTCGAATCCGCCGTTCTCCAGCACGAGGGATTCAGAGGCCACGATCCACTCGTAGCGGCCGTCCTCGTCCTGGCGAGTGCCGAGGATGAGGGGCCGGATGCCGAACGGGTCGCGGAACGCGAGCAGTCCGTACCCCGCGATGAGCGCGATCGACGCGTACGATCCCTCGACGCGCTCGTGGACGCGCGAGACCGCCTGGAACACCTGCGCCGGATCGAGCTCGAGACCGCCGATGGATGCCTGCAGCTCGTTGGCGAGCACGTTGACGAGCAGCTCCGTGTCGGAGCTCGTGTTGAGATGCCGGCGATCCTTGCGGAACAGCTCGTCAGTGAGCTCGCGCGTATTGGTCAGGTTGCCGTTGTGGACGAGAACGATCCCGTAGGGCGCGTTGACGTAGAAGGGCTGCGCCTCCTCCTCGCTCGAGGCGGTGCCCTTCGTCGCGTAGCGCACGTGGCCGAGGCCGATCGTGCCGAGAAGGGCGCGCATGTCGCGCGTGCGGAACGCCTCGCGCACCTGCCCTTTCGCCTTGAACAGATGGAAGACGCCGTTGGGCTCCGCCGTCGCGATGCCCGTCGAATCCTGCCCGCGGTGCTGGAGCAGAAGAAGGGAGTCGTAGATCTCCTGATTGACGTTCCCCTGCGAGACGACGCCGACGATTCCGCACATGGGTGTTGCTCAGTCCTTTTCCGCGCCTAATCCGACTTCTGCGCCTAATTCGCCGTCGAATACGAGCCGACGAGGCGCACGGCACCGCCGTCGACGCCCTTCGCGCCCTGTTCGAATTCGCCGTGGCCGTCCTCGGGAACCGCGTCGGTGCGCACGACCCCGGCCTGCCACGTGGCGATGCCCTCCGCGCGGAGGGTCGCGATCGCGGCATCCGCCTGGTCTGCGGCGACCACGGCGAAGAACCCGATGCCGAGGTTCCACGTGCCTTCGGTGCTCTCCAGTTCGAGTCCGCCGAGGTCCGCGAGCACGCGGAAGACGGGTGCCGGCGACCACGTGGCACGATCGACGTCGACCCACGAGCCCTTCGGCAGCACGCGGGCGAGGTTCGCGGCGATGCCGCCTCCCGTGACGTGACTGAGCGAGTGGATGCCCCCCGGGATCGCGTCGAGCAGACGCAGGAGCGGGAGCGTGTAGAGGCGGGTCGGCTCGAGGAGCTCCTCGCCCCACGTGCGACCGAAGTCCGGGGCCTCCGACGCGTAGGTGATTCCGGCGCGACTCACGATGTGACGGATGAGCGAGTACCCATTGGAATGCGGACCGCTGGATGCCAGGGCGAGGACCGCGTCGCCGGAGCGCACCCGCTCGGCGCCGAGCACGGCGCCCGCCTCGACGATGCCGGTCGCAGCCCCCGCGACGTCGTAGTCGTTCACGCCGAGAAGGCCCGGGTGCTCGGCCGTCTCGCCGCCGACGAGCGCGGTGCCGGTGAGCTCGCAACCCGTCGCGATGCCGCGCACGATGTCGGCGATGCGCTCGGGGAACACCTTGCCGCACGCGATGTAGTCGGTCATGAAGAGCGGCTTCGCACCCACGACGACGATGTCGTCGACGACCATGCCGACGAGGTCCTGGCCGATCGTGTCGTGCTTGTCGATCGTCTGCGCGATCGCCACCTTCGTGCCGACGCCGTCGGTCGAGGTCGCGAGCAGCGGCTTGCTGTAGCCGAGCAGTGCGCTCGCGTCGAAGAGGCCCGCGAAGCCGCCGACGCCGCCGAGGACTTCGGGGCCGTGGGTGCGCCGGACGGCCGACTTCATCAGTTCGACGGCGAGATCTCCCGCCGCGGTGTCGACGCCGGCTTCGGAATAGGGATTCTGTGGGGCATGGGCCACACCGATAGCCTACCGGGTGGACGTGACGGCACGGATCGCTCGCGCGCCCGGGACATCGGCGATCCGGTCGTGCCGACAGCGTCGTCACGCGCACACAGCCCCCGGGAGCGCTGGCGGCATCCCTAGGATGGCGACATGGCAGCGGAGTCACCGTCGTGGGTCGTGCGCGAGGACGCGGCGCTGCCCGTGCTCGTCGCGCTGTACCTGCGACAGGCACTCGGAATCCGCCACCCGGAGGAGCTGCCGCACCTGCGCGGCATCCCCTCCTCGACATCCGACGCGTACGTCGATGCGAGCGCGCTCGAGCGGCAGTGGCGCGTGCTGTGGGACATGACCGTCGAGCCGCAGGCGCACCCCTCCCCCGTCCCCCTCGAACTCGTGGACGGCTTCGACATGCTGGTCGCCCTGCCCACGGAGGGCTTCGCCGAGCTGCAGGCCGCGATCGCGCCGTTCGGCGCGGACGCCGTCGCCTACTCCCGCGACGCCAACGAGCGCTACCGGCAGTCGGTCGGCACTGGAGCGTCGTACCGCGCGTACGCGAGTGCCATCGCCCAGCACGAGCGCTCGAGCGGCCGGCGGGCACACTCGTTCGAGCTGAACGTGCAGATCCTGCCGTTGACGCAACGCGGCGTCTGGTGGATCGGCGCGCTGACGATCGCCGTGACCGACGGTCTCCGTCACGATGTCGCGGCGTTCGACGCCGCCATCGCACCGATCATCGCCGACATCGCCTGACCCGCGCCGCGCGGAGGCGGCGGCGCAGGGCGGATCAGTCGGTCCGTTCGACCCGCTCGTGGTCGATGCGCACTTCGCGCGTACGGCGCGCGAGGCTGCGGTCGAGGAGCAGGGCGACGACGGCGCCGACGGCGAGACCGATCGGAATGCAGACGAGGCAGAGGAAGCCGAAGACCTGCGACGTGGAGTAGGTCACCTGCGTCGACGGGCTCTGCTGGGCGGTGCCGTCGAAGGCGAACGTGAGGATGAGGGCGGCCAGGATGCCGAGGGCGGCCCCCGCCACGCAGAAGATCGCGTAGCGCGGGCTGCGGCGAACCCGCGCCGTCTCGATGCGGTGCACGGCGTGCTCGACGGGTTCGCTCA
>QFPD01000295.1 GCA_003248845.1 Microbacterium sp.
GAAGTTCCCGAGCAGCGGATCGCCGATCTCGTGCAGCCGGGAGATGTTGGTCAGCAGGCACAGCTCGTTCATCTGCGGCAGCAGCTTCTGCGCCGACGGGGTCAGGATGCCGCCCAGTTCCGCGCCGCGATCGGCGTAGACGTCCGCGTAGGCCGCGAAGGTGTACGAGCCGATCGTCACACCGGAGATGTCGCTGATGTGGTCGCTCAGGAGCGTCGTCAGGTCGGCGGCGGGAGCCGCGACGGCGACGCCCTCGATCCGCAGTTCCGGGGCATACTGCGACGCGCGTTCCGCGGCGAACAGCACGGCCTGGCCGCCCTGCGAATGCCCCCACAGCACGACGCGATCGGTGGCGTGGGCGGCTTCGATGTGCTGCGCCGCGCGGACGGCGTCGAGCACGGCGTTGCCTCCGGTCGCGCCGACGAGGTAGGAGTCGGGGCTCGCCGGTCCGTCGGTGCCCATGCCGACGTAGTCGGTCGCAGCGATCGTGTAGCCGCGGTCGAGCAGAAGGCGCATGCCCTCGATGAGCGAATAGGGGTCGAAGCCGCGCGACGGGGCGCAGTCGGCTGCGGTGCCGGTCGTGGGATGCCCCCACGACAGCACCGTCCGCCCCCCGGTGGGCGCAGGGCCGAGCGGCGTGACCACGAGGCCGGTCGAGACGACCGCATCGCCGTGCACGTCGGTCGTCCGGTACATGACCCTCCATGCGCGGGCATCGAACGGCACGCCGACGAGTTCCTCGCTGCGGATGATCGTGCCGGGCGCCCCGGCGACGGCGTCGGGCGGAACGGTGTAGAACGCGTCGAGGCCGGCCCGCTCGACGGCGTCGCCGAGGAGGCGCGCTTCGCCGACGGCGACGAATCCTGCGACGACCGTCAGGGCCGCGGCGAGCACCGCGGCCCAGGCGCGGCGGCGGCGTGCGCGCCGAGTCCGAGTTCGGGGGCGGCCGGGACCGTCGGCGGCTTCGGTGCGCATGCGGTGAGCCTAGCGCGGCGGCATCCACAAGAGACTCCCCAACGATCTTGTGTGGTCAGACCACATATGCCATACTGAGGACAAGACAGGCCCGAGACGGCTCGGACCCGGAAAGCGATGACGCGGACACCGTGTCCGCGCCGGGTAGGAGAACCCCATGTCCACCTCGATCGATGCTCTGGTCGACGGCGCACAAGAAGCGCTCGCAGAGTACGCGTCATTCACCCAGGAGCAGGTCGACCACATCGTCCGCAAGGCGTCGGTCGCGGCCCTCCACCATCACGGCGATCTCGCCACGATGGCCGTCGAAGAGACGAAGCGCGGCCTGTTCGAAGACAAGGCCGTGAAGAACATGTTCGCGTGCGAGCACGTGACGAACTCGATCATCAACCAGAAGACCGTCGGCGTCATCGGCCATGACGAGATCACCGGCATCACCGAGATCGCCGATCCCGTGGGCGTCATCTGCGCGCTCACCCCGGTGACGAACCCGACGTCGACCGCGATCTTCAAGTCGCTCATCGCGCTGAAGACCCGCAACCCGATCATCTTCGGCTTCCACCCGTCGGCGCAGAAATGCTCTGTCGCCGCGGCGAAGATCGTCCGTGACGCGGCCGTCGCGGCCGGTGCCCCGGAGAACTGCATCCAGTGGATCGAGGAGCCCTCGATGGATGCCTCGGGCGCCCTCATGAATCACCCGGGCGTCGCGCTCATCCTCGCCACCGGCGGCAACGCCATGGTCCGCGCCGCGTACTCATGCGGCAAGCCGGCCCTCGGTGTCGGCGCCGGCAACGTGCCCGCCTTCATCGAGCGCACCGCCAAGGTCGGCCGCGCGGTCAACGACATCGTGCTGTCGAAGTCGTTCGACATGGGAATGGTGTGCGCGAGCGAGCAGGCCGTCATCCTCGACGCGCCGATCGCCGACGAAGCGCTCGCCGAGTTCGCGCGCCTGCACGCGTACACGGCGACCGCCGCCGAGAAGCGCATGCTCGAGGAGTTCATCTTCGGCGTCACCGCTGACAGCGAGAACTGCGCCGGTGCGAAGCTCAACCCCGCCGTCGTCGGCCAGAGCCCGCAGTGGATCGCCGAGCACGCCGGCTTCACCGTCCCCGACGACACGTCGATCATCCTGGCCGAGGTGACGGGCGTCGGGCCCCATGAGCCGCTGACGCGCGAGAAGCTCGCTCCCGTCCTCGCGGTGCTGCGCGCGTCGAGCCCCGCCGAGGGCATCGACCTCGCTCGTCAGATGGTGGATTTCGACGGGCTGGGCCACTCCGGCGCCATCCACTCCAACGACCAGGACGTCATCGCCGAGTTCGGCAGGGTCGTCAAGGCCGTCCGCATCATCGAGAACAGCCCGTCGGCGCTCGGCGGCATCGGCGACATCTACAACGCCTTCATGCCCTCGCTCACCCTCGGCTGCGGCTCCTACGGCCACAACTCGGTCTCCAACAACGTCTCGGCGGTGAACCTCGTGAACGTCAAGCGCATCGGTCGTCGCAACAACAACCTGCAGTGGTTCAAGATCCCCGCGAAGACCTACTTCGAGCCGAACGCGGTGCGCTACCTCGCAGACATGCGCGGCGTGGAGCGGGTCACGATCGTCACGGACGAGACGATGACGAAGCTCGGCTACGTCGACAAAATCACGGACGTCCTGAACCGTCGCGCGAACCGCGTGCAGGTGCAGCTCATCAACACGGTCAAGCCCGAGCCGAAGGTCTCCGAGGTCAAGGCCGGCGCCGAGCTCATGCGCCAGTTCCAGCCCGATACGATCATCGCGCTCGGCGGCGGATCGCCGATGGATGCCTCGAAGGTCATGTGGCTCCTCTACGAGAACCCCGAGGTGGAGTTCTCCGACATGCGCGAGAAATTCTTCGACGTGCGCAAGCGTGCGTTCACCTTCCCCGAACTCGGCAAGCGGGCAAAACTCGTCTGCATCCCCACGACGTCGGGCACGGGCTCCGAGATGACGCCGTTCGCGGTCATCACCGATGACGAGACGGGCATGAAGTACCCGCTCGCCGACTACGCGCTCACCCCCTCGGT
>QFPD01000296.1 GCA_003248845.1 Microbacterium sp.
AACACCGGAACGACGCGCCACCCGTCATCCTCGCCGCGGCCACAACCCCGACCGTCCCGCCGTCCTGGGCGCGTTACCCCACCGCCGCGCGAGAACCCGACGACGTCCCACCCTTCTGATCCGCCCCTCCAGGGGGAGGTTCAGTCGCTGCCGTGTCACATCCGATCGGCGACGATCTCGGCCTTGAATCCGGCAGAGTTCTCCACCCATCCCGCGTAGTGATCGGGGCCGCCGGCGTGCGGGTACCGGTCGTGGTAGAGCGGGCGCCATCCCTGCTGCTCGGCGCGCGCCATGATGCTGTCCACGTGGTCGCGCCCGCCTGCGGAGAACGCCAGATGGTTCACGCCGGGGGCTCGGCGATTGTGGCCGCCGGGCGAGATGTTCGGCGACGTCGTCAGCGTGAGGTAGGCGCCGCCCGCGCCCCACGACTCGCCGTCGGCCCACTCCGCCTCGCGGGTAAAGTCCACCTGGTCGAGCAGCCACCCCCACTCCGCGCGCGCCTCCGTCAGATCGTCAACCCACACCTCGACGTGATGAAGACCTGCCACTTCTCACACCTCCGCTTCGACCCGCTCACGCCGCGATGCGCGCCCCAGCGGGATCGTGGCGAGCAGACCGACCGCGAGGAAGCCGGCGGCGGTGAACGCCGACAGCCGTGTGCCGTCCGAGAAGGCCGCCTTGGCGTCGGCCGCGGCATCCGCCGTCTGCGGGTTCTGCTCGAGCCCCGCGATCGCGGCGCCGGCGCTGTCGACCACCGCAGACACGATCTGATCGCGCTCGGCCGCGGGCACCCCGCGGTCGTCCAGGGACGACGACAGGATGCCGGCCGTCGACGAGAACAGTACCGTCCCGAGGATCGCGATGCCGAGCGCGGAGCCGACCTGCCGGGCCGTGGACTGCGTGCCCGAGCCCTGACCCGACAGCTGCACCGGAACGTCTTGGAGGATCACGCCGGTGAGCTGCGCGGTAGCGAGCCCGACGCCGAAGCCGTAGACGAACAGCGCCGGCAGCAGCCACCCCCACGCGGCATCAGGACCGACGACGAGCCCGACCCACGCGATGCCGACGATCTCGGCCACGAGGCCCAGGCGCACGATCAGCACGGGGCTGACCTTGCCGCTGGATGCCCCGGCGAATCCGCTCGCGACGAAGGATCCCACCGCAAGGGCGATCAGTACGAGGCCCGTCTGCAGCGCGTCGAAGCCCAGCACGAACTGCAGCCAGATCGGCAGCGACAGGATGATGCCGAACTCGCCGAGCGCCACGACGAGCGCCGCGAGGTTGCCGCTGCGGAATGTCGAGATCGAGAACAGTTTCGGGTCGAGAAGGGTCGCTCTGCCCGCGCGCGAGCGATGCCGGGCCCAGAGGACGAAGAGGACGAGGGCGACGATCGTCACCGCGAACGCGATCGGGACAGGCGAGATGCTCCACGGCCACGTCCAGCTTCCGATCGTGAAATCGCCGTCTGCCTGCCACCACCCGAGCGTGCGCCCCTCGATGAGGCCGAAGACGAGCGTGCCGAAGAGCAGCACGGACAGTACGGCGCCCACCACGTCGACTCGGCCCGCGGCATCTTCCCGCGACTCCGCCACGGTCAGCAGCACACCCACGAAGATCAGGATGCCGAGGGGAACGTTGATCCCGAATGCCCACCGCCAGGAGAAGTCGGTCGTCAGCCACCCGCCCAGGAGCGGGCCCACAGCCGCCATGCCTCCGATCGTCGAGCCCCACACGGCGAACGCGATGCCGCGTTCCCGCCCGCGGAACGTGGCGTTCAGCAGCGAGAGGGTGCTCGGCAGCATCATCGCCCCGCCCACGCCCTGGACGAGCCGTGCGGCGATGAGGAGGTCGCCCGAACCCGCGAGACCGGCGGCCACCGAGGCACCCGCGAACAGCACGACGCCGGTCAGCAGGATGCGACGGCGTCCGAACCGGTCGGCGAGCGACCCGAACAGCAGCAGCATCGACGCGAACACGAGCGTGTACGCCTCCTGCACCCACTGCACCTGGGTCGAGGAGATCCCGAGGTCTTCGACGATGGCGGGGACGGCGACGTTGACGATCGTCGAGTCCACGATGATGAGCGCAACGGCGAGGCTGATGAAGACGAGGCCGATCCATCGGCGAGACGAGAGGTCCTGCACAAATCGCTAGCTTAGCTAGCTAAAAGATCTGATGTAAGAGGATCCGCCATCACTAGAATCGCGCCATGCCCACCCCTCTCTCAGACGGCACCGCGGCCGAACGCGCGTTCACCGACGGATACGGTGTCCGCATCGTCTTCGACCACTACCCGGCGGCGACGGAGCCGCGTGCCGTCGTGCAGCTCTTGCACGGGGTCGGCGAGCACGCGGGGCGCTACGCGCACCTCATCGCCGAACTCGTCTCCCAGGGGTACATCGTCTACGCCGACGACCATCGCGGTCACGGGCGCACGGGACTCGGCCAGCACGACGGCGACCACCGCCGCCTCGGCAAGCTGGGCCGCGGCGGTCTGCGCGCCGCGAAGGAAGCGTGCTGGCAGCTCACCGAGCTCATCCGCAGCGAGAACCCCGACCTTCCGCTCGTGCTCATCGGCCACTCCTGGGGGTCCTTCCTCGCGCAGATGCTGCTCGACGATCACGCGGATGCCTATGACGCCGTCGTCCTCAGCGGGTCGGCACTGCGGCGTCCAGGGTCCCTCAACGCGGGCGACCTCAACGCGCCGTGGAAGGGGCCCGGTGCGATGGGTACGGAGTGGCTCTCATCCGATCTCTCCGTCGGTCGCGCGTTCCTCGACGATCCGTTGACGACGAGCGACTCGGTGCTGAAGCTCTTCGGCCCGATCGACGGGCTGCGCCTCTTCGGGGCGCCCGCCAAGAGCCTCCCGCGCGATGTTCCGGTGCTTCTGATGGTGGGCCGCGATGACACGGTCGGCGGCCCGCGCAGCGTCCATCGCCTCGCCGACGCCTACCGCACGCGGTCCGGACTGACCGATGTGACGACGCTCGTCTACCCCGACGTCCG
>QFPD01000031.1 GCA_003248845.1 Microbacterium sp.
AGCGCCGGCTCCATCGTGTAACCGGTGAGAAGCGTGGTCAGCGTGATGCCGAGCTGCGCGCTGGAGAGGTGGGTCGAGGTGATCCTCAGGGCGGAGATCGTCAGCGACAGCCGCGACTCGCCCGCCGCCTGGCGAGCTTCGAGATCGGCCCGGTCGAGGTTCACGAGCGCGAACTCGCTCGCGACGAACAAACCGGTCCCGATGGTGAGCAGGAGCCCCACGCCCAACATGACGTAATCCATCACGCGTCACCCCCGATCACGGTCGGGGAGGGTCGGTGGGGCGATCGTCTGCAACTAGGAGGGTCGTCCATTGTGCGATCGATTGTACGGCACGAACTCGCGGCGTGGGCTGGGAGCGCGGTCGCTCGGCCGACGCCACACCCCGCGATCTTCTCGCGCGCACGAAAGCTGTGCACGCGTGTGAAAGATGTGCAGCGCGCGCAGTTTGGGACAGCGCAGCCGCGATCGCCCGTCGACTCATCCACAGCGTGAGAGAACGCGAGTCTGTCCACAGATCCGCGAGAAGCCCGCCGGGCGCGCCGCTTCGCGCCGCACAGTGTGCGCATGACTCCTACGCCCGATATCCGCATCGTGCGGCGTCGCGATCTGATGGACGCGCCTGACTACCGCCGGCTCCGCGCGCACGTGCGCGCGGGAGCATGGTGCCGTGTCGCGCCCGGCGCCTACGCGCGCGGAGCGGAGTGGGCGAGCCTCACGCCGCGGCAACAGCACCGAGTTCGCGTCGAGGAGGTCGTGGCGAGACTGGATGCCGCGGTCGTCGTTTCGCACTTCTCCGCCGCGGCCGTGTGGGGGATAGATGTCCTGGGCGCATGGCCGACGCTCGTGGACCTGACGACACCCCGCGCCTCGGGCGGACGTTCCGGCGGCGCGATCCGCCGCCGCGCATTGGGTCTCGACGGTGTGGCGACAGTCGGTTTCGGAGCGCACGAGGTGACCACGCCGGCGCAGACCGCTCTCGACCTGGCGCGCTGCCTGCCCTTCGTTCCGGCCGTGACGGCCATCGACCGCGCGATCTCCACACGCCGGCTCTCGGGCGCCTTGACGGACCGGAGCGAGATCCTCGCGCTCATGGATGCGAACGGTCCGCGCCGGGGCGATGCCCGCGCGAGGCGCGCGCTCGCGGCATCCGACGCTCTCTCCGACAACGTGCGCGAAACGCAGCTGCGCCTTCTCGTCATCGCCCTCGGCTTTCCGCTGCCCCGCCTGCAGGAGAGGCGGGTCCTGCGCAGCGGGCGCCTCGTGTTCGGCGATCTCTACTTTCCCGAGGAGGATCACTGGCTCGAGCTCGACGGCCGCGGAAAGTACCGCAGCCCGGAGTTCGGTCCGGATCGGGATGCGGCCGAAATCGCGATCGACGAGAAGAACCGCGAGAACGAGATCCGTCGCGAGGTGCGCGGATTCTCTCGTCTCGAGCCGGCGGATCTGGACCACCCGCGCCGCGTGTACGACATCCTCACGGCCGACGGCCTGCGCGCCACACGCCCGCGGCCGCCGCACAGCTGACACGAGCCGCGCACGAATTCGGCACGCGCGCACGAAAGAAGGGCAGCGGGTGCTGCTTTCGGTAGCGCAAGCTGCCCCGCGCGGGCTACCAGCTGACCGGGAGCGCCTTGCCCTCCTCATAGCCCGCGGCGGACTGGAGGCCGACGGTCGCACGCTCGTGGAACTCGGCGACGGTGGAGGCCCCGGCATAGGTGAACGAGGACCGCACCCCCGACGTGATCATGTCGACGAGGTCCTCGACGGACGGCCGTAGCGGGTCGAGGTAGATCTTCGACGAGGAGATTCCCTCGGCGAACAGCTCCTTGCGCGCGCGCTCGTACGGATCGAGGCGGCCGAACCGGCCGTGTACGGCCTTCGTCGAGGCCATGCCCCACGATTCCTTGTAGACACGTCCATCGGCGTCGACCTGCAGCTGCCCGGGCGCTTCGATGGTGCCCGCGAACCAGGATCCGATCATGACGGATGCCGCGCCGGCGGCGAGCGCGAGCGCGACGTCGCGGGGGTAGCGCACCCCGCCGTCGGCCCAGACATGCGCACCGAGTTCGGCGGCCGCCTGCGCCGTCTCGAGGACGGCGGAGAACTGCGGGCGCCCGACGGCCGTCATCATGCGCGTCGTGCACATCGCGCCTGGCCCGACTCCGGCCTTGAGGATGGACGCGCCCGCCGCGACGAGATCGCGGGCCCCCTCGCCCGTGACGATGTTGCCGGCGGCGATCGGGATGCCGAGACCGAGGCTCGCCACCGTCTGCAGCGCCCGCAGCATGCCCTCCTGGTGGCCGTGCGCAGTGTCGACGACGAGCACGTCGACACCGGCCGCCGCGAGGGCGCGGGCCTTCGCGGCGACATCGCCGTTGATGCCGACGGCGGCGGCGACGATCAGGCGCCCGTTCGCATCGACAGCCGGGCGGTAGAGGGTCGAACGCAACGCCGTGCGTTGAGAGAGGGTGCCGACGAGATAGCCGTGGTGCAGGACGCACACCGTCTCGGCCTCCGCCGCGACAATGAGGTCGAACGCGTGCCGCGCGCTCTCGACGTCGTCCGCGTCGATCGAGGGCGTCCGCCCGCGCGCGAGGTCGCCGAGCTGCGCGTCGGGGAGAGCGGTGCCCAGGCGCGCGGCGGGCACGACACCGAGGATGTCGTCGACGTGCACGCGCTCACCGGCACCCTGCACGACGACGATGCCGTGGCCTTCCGTGGCGGGGACGAGCGCGGCGGCCTCGGCCACCGTCGCCGACGCGGGGAGGACGAGCGGCGTGTCCCACGGCACGGGCTGCTCTTTGACCCAGCGGATCGCGGCATCGATGTCCTGCAACGGCATGTCCTGCGGCAGCACGCCGAGCCCGCCACGACGTGCGAGTGCGGCCGCGAGGCGCGGCCCGGTCACCGAGTTCATGTTGGATGCCACGAGCGGAATCGTCGCAGTGGAGCCGTCGCCCGGCGAGAGGTCGACGTCGAGACGGCTCGTGATCGCCGACCGGCGCGGCACGAGGAAGACGTCGGAGTAGGTCAGATCGACCGCGGGTTGGGCGCCGGAGAAGTGCATGCCTCTACGGTACCCACTCATATGCATGGGATACCCTTGACAGAAGTGTGCACGCGGCCCGTCAGCGGTCGGCACCAACTGATCTTCATCGACGAAAGCAGGCGCTAACCGTGTCCAGTCAGGCGACCGGCGTGGGAACTTCGAACGACGGCGATTTCGGAGCCAATGAATGGCTCGTCGCCGAGATGTACGACCAGTTCGTCAAGGATCGCGCATCCGTCGACGAGTCGTGGTGGCCTGTGCTCGAGGCCTACGAGAAGACGCAGCAGGATGCCGGGACCGCCGCGCCCGCGGCATCCGCCCCCGCAGCGCCGGCGGCCCCTACGACATCCCGCCCCGCAGCGTCGCCGGCGGCGTCGGCGGAGCCCCGGCCCGTGACGGCACCCGTCCCGGTCGTCGGCGCCCAGCCCGTCGCCCGCACGACGACGCGCCCGGCGGCTCCCCAGCCGGTGCCCGCCGAGGCTCCCAAGGCTCGGCCCGGCACCGTGCCCGAGGCGCGTGAGGACGTCGTCACGCCGCTGCGCGGAATGCCGAAGACTCTCGCGGCGAACATGGACGAGTCGCTCTCGGTGCCCACCGCGACGAGTGTGCGCACGGTGCCCGCGAAGCTCATGATCGACAACCGGATCGTGATCAACAACCACATGTCGCGCACCCGTGGCGGCAAGGTCAGCTTCACGCACCTCATCGGATGGGCGCTGATCCAGGCGCTCAAGGCCTTCCCCAGCCAGAACGTCTCCTACGCCGAGGTCGACGGCAAGCCGTCGGTCGTCGCTCCCGCGCACATCAACCTCGGCATCGCGATCGACCTTCCGAAGCCCGACGGCACGCGCGCTCTCATGGTGCCCTCGATCAAGCAGGCCGAGTCGCTCACGTTCAACGAGTACCTCGCTTCGTACGAGGACCTCGTCAAGCGCGCCCGCGGCAACAAGCTGACCGCCGCCGACTTCCAGGGCACCACCGTGTCGCTCACGAACCCGGGCGGCATCGGCACCGTGCACTCGGTGCCGCGGCTCATGAAGGGCCAGGGCTGCATCGTCGGCGCTGGAGCCCTCGAGTACCCCGCGGAGTTCCAGGGGTCGAGCGAGAAGACGCTCGTCGAACTCGGCATCGGCAAGACCATCACGCTCACCTCCACCTACGACCACCGCGTCATTCAGGGTGCCGGTTCCGGCGAGTTCCTCAAGATCGTGCACGAGCTGCTCATCGGCCAGCGCGGTTTCTACGAGGGCATCTTCGCAGCGCTGCGCATCCCGTACGCGCCGATTCACTGGTCGAACGACATCAACGTCGACCTCGCCGAGCGCGTCGACAAGCAGGCGCGCGTGCAGGAGCTCATCAACTCCTATCGCGTGCGCGGCCACCTCATGGCCGACATCGACCCCCTCGAGTACGTGCAGCGCACGCACCCCGACCTCGAGATCGAAAGCCACGGTCTCACCTTCTGGGACCTCGATCGCGAATTCGTGACAGGCGGCTTCGGCGGCAAGCGCACGATGAAGCTTCGCGACATCCTCGGTGTCCTCCGCGACTCGTACTGCCGGACGATCGGTGTCGAGTACATGCACATCCAGGACCCGGCCCAGCGCAAGTGGTTCCAGGAGAACGTCGAGGTCAAGTACCAGAAGCCGAGCCACGACGAGCAGCTCCGCGTACTCGACAAGCTCAACCAGGCCGAGGCGTTCGAGACGTTCCTGCAGACCAAGTACGTCGGCCAGAAGCGCTTCTCGCTGGAGGGCGGCGAGTCCCTCATCCCGCTCCTCGATGAGATCCTGCAGGGCGCGGCGAGCTCCTCGCTCGACGGCGCGGCGATCGGCATGGCCCACCGCGGTCGGCTCAACGTCCTCACGAACATCGCCGGAAAGACCTACAGTCAGATCTTCCGCGAGTTCGAGGGATCCGTCGCGATCGGCTCGAAGTCGGGCTCGGGCGACGTCAAGTACCACCTCGGCACGGAGGGGACCTTCGTCTCGGATGCCGGGCAGGAGCTGCCCGTCTACCTCGCAGCGAACCCGTCGCACCTCGAGACCGTCGATGGCGTGCTCGAGGGCATCGTGCGCGCCAAGCAGGACCGGAAACCCATAGGGTCCTTCTCGTGGCTGCCGATCCTCGTCCACGGCGACGCGGCTTTCGCAGGTCAGGGCGTCGTCGTGGAGACCCTGCAGATGTCGCAGCTGCGCGGCTACCGCACGGGCGGCACCGTTCACGTCGTCGTGAACAACCAGGTGGGCTTCACGACGCTCCCGCAGGACGGGCGCACCTCGGTCTACGCGACCGACGTGGCGAAGACCATCCAGGCTCCGATCCTGCACGTCAACGGCGACGACCCGGAAGCCGTCGTCCGGGTCGCAGAACTCGCCGTCGCCTACCGCCAGGAGTGGAAGCGCGACGTCGTGATCGATCTCGTCTGCTATCGCCGTCGCGGTCACAACGAAGGCGACGACCCGTCGATGACGCAGCCCCTCATGACGAACCTCATCGAGGCGAAGCGCTCCGTGCGGCGCCTCTACACCGAGGCGCTCGTCGGCCGCGGCGACATCACCGAGGAGGAGTACGAGAACGCGAAGGCGGACTTCCAGAACCGCCTCGAGATCGCGTTCGCCGAGACGCACGCCGCGGAGACCGGCGCGACCGGCATCGTCTCCCCCGCCTCCGCCGAGATCGACCAGGCGGTCGGCGAGCCGGAGACCACCGGCGTGGCCGTCGCGGTCGTGAATCAGGTGGGCGACGCCTTCGTGAACAAGCCCGAGGGCTTCACGGTGCACCAGAAGCTCCAGCAGCTGCTCGACAAGCGCCTCGACATGAGTCGCAACGGCAGCGTCGACTGGGCGTTCGGCGAGCTGCTCGCGTTCGGCTCGCTCCTCATGGAGGGCACGAATGTGCGCCTCGCCGGTCAGGACGCGCGCCGCGGCACGTTCGTGCAGCGCCACGCCGTGTTCCACGACCGCGCCAACGGCCAGGAATGGCTGCCCCTCGCGAACCTCGGCGACAATCAGGGTCGCTTCTACGTGTACGACTCGCTTCTCAGCGAGTACGCGGCGATGGCCTTCGAGTACGGTTACTCCGTCGAGCGGCCCGACACCCTCACCCTGTGGGAGGCGCAGTTCGGCGACTTCGCGAACGGCGCGCAGTCCGTCATCGACGAGTACATCTCGGCGGCGGATCAGAAGTGGGGCCAGCAGTCGTCGGTCGTTCTGCTGCTGCCGCACGGCTACGAGGGCCAGGGGCCGGACCACTCCTCCGCGCGTATCGAGCGCTACCTGCAGCTGTGCGCACAGGAGAACATGACGGTCGCGCGGCCGTCGACGCCGGCATCCTACTTCCACCTCCTGCGGCGCCAGGCCTACGCCCGCCCGCGTCGGCCGCTCGTCGTGTTAACGCCGAAGGCGATGCTGCGCCTGCGCGGCGCGACGAGCCCCGTCGAGGACTTCACGACGGGTCGCTTCGAGCCGGTGCTCGACGACGCGCGCGCGATCGACAAGAGCGTCGTGAAGCGCGTACTGCTCCACTCGGGCAAGATCCACTGGGACCTCGTCGCCGAGCTCGAGAAGAATCCGAACCCCGAGATCGCCCTCGTGCGTGTCGAGCAGCTCTACCCGGCGCCGATCGACGAACTCAACCGCGTGATCGACAGCTACCCGAACGCGGAGCTGGTGTGGGTTCAGGACGAGCCGGAGAACCAGGGCGCGTGGCCGTTCATCGCGCTCGAAGTCGTCAAGCACCTGCACGGGCGGACGATCCGCCGCGTGTCGCGTGCGGCTGCGGCGTCGACCGCGACGGGTTCTCCCAAGGTGCACGCCCGCGAGCAGGCGGCGATCCTCGGGAAGGCGCTCACCCTCTGACGAGCTCCTGCGGATCGAACGGCTTGTTCAGATAGTCGTCCGCCCCCTCGTCGAGGGCGGCGGAGCGCTCCCCCGACTCGCCGACGCGGGTCAGGAGGATCGTCGGTGTGCCGTCGCCCGACGCGCGGAGCCTGCGCACGAGTTCGCGGCCGTCCATCACCGGCATCATCACATCGCTCACGACGATATCCGGCTGCCACCCTGCGATGAGATCCCAGGCCTGCTGACCGTCGGGGGCGACCCGGACCTCGAAGCCGCTCCGGGCGAGGAACGGTGCGAGCCCGTCAGTGATGGAGCTCTCGTCGTCGACCAGGAGCAGGCGCGGCGTCGCAGCGGTCATGAACGGATCGTATCGATCAGGAGATCGGTGTCGTGCCGTTGAGGGTCCCGGCATCCTTCACGATGGCGGTGCCGGTCTCCCACCCCACGAGGTTCGCGTCGGCCTCGGCGTCGAGATCGATCTCGCGCGCGGCCGAGACGATGACGACGTTCCCGTCTCCCTCGATCGTGAGCTCGTCGAGAGCCGGCAGGAGAACGATCGCAGCCGATGCCAGGATGGTCACCTCCCGGCAGTCGCCGGTCACCTCGACGACGAGCGCATCGGCGTTGCTGTCGACCGTGTGCTGGCCGTCGACGCAGACGACGTGCTGCGTGACCGCGTCGGTCCAGCGGCTGCGCTGCAGCTTCGCCATGCGCTCGTCGTCGACGAACCCGCGCACGTTCTCGCTGCCGGTCGGCGACGGCGCGGACGAGACCGGCGCGGAGGACGTCGCCGAGGTGGGCGACGTGCTCGGCGTGGAGCCGTCAGCGTCGGCGACGCGGACGCTGCACGCCGCCGCAGCGGATCCGGCGACGACCAGCGCGAAGAGGAGGACGAGAGGGCGACGGAACGCGTTCATGCACACAACGTTACGAAACGGGTGTCGCAGCCGCGTCTCGACGATGTCGCGATCCTGCGACACCCTCGACGGCGCGACTCAGTCGGCGACCGGCTCGACGCCGGACCGCGCGAACGCGGCGAGCGCAGCGGGGAGGGATGCCTCGGCGTCGGCGGCCACGAGGCCGAGGCGCGTGCGCCGCTGCAGGAGGTCGGCGACGCTGAGAGCGCCCTCCACACGCACGCCCCACTCGAGCTCTGCGGGAGTCACCCCGCGCGCCGCGGGTGCGGCGTCCGCCGCCCGATCTTCCCCGCGTCCCTCGCCGAGCCGGGCCACGAACGACGCCTCGGCGCCGTAGCGACGCACCAAGCGAGCGGCCGCGGGGATCTCCCACGAGCGCGCACGCGGCCAGGCGCCGACGAGCGGCAGGTCCGCCGTGACCGAGGGCCGTGCCGTCGGCAGTGCGCGCCGGCGGACCGCGGCATCCACGCCGTCCTGCGCCATGCGCCGATAGGTCGTGAGCTTTCCCCCGACGACGTTCAGGACGCCCTCGTCGTCCTCGATGACCGCGTGTCGACGCGAGAGATCGGCGGTCTCGCCGTCGCCTCCGCGGGTGGACCGCAGCAAGGGGCGGAGCCCCGAGAAGGTTCCGCGCACGTCCGCGCGCGTGAGGGGCTCCGCGAGCACCGTGTTGAAAATGTCGAGCAGGAAGTCGATCTCGGCATCGTCGGCGCGGGGATGATCGGTGATCTCATCCGCAGCGACATCCGTCAGGCCGATGTAGCTGCGGCCGTGCAGCGCCGGCACGCTGAAGACGAATCGGCTGCGCGTTCCGGGCACGAGCGCCGTGATCGATACGTCCGCGCCGCCGAGCCGAGCGGTGTCGACGACGAGATGGGTCCCCCGACTGGGTTCGAGCGCCACTGCCGCGGTCAGCGACCCCGCCCACACGCCCGTCGCATTCACGACCGCACGGGCACGCACCGTGAAGGTGGCGCCGGTGACGACGTCGCGCAGGTCGGCGCCGTCCCCGCGCAGATGCTCCGCGGCGACCCGCGTGAGGATCCGCGCGCCGAAGCCCGCGGCCGTGCGCGCCACCGCGACGACGAGGCGCGCGTCGTCGACGAGTTGCCCGTCCCAGCCGCGGATGCCGGCGATGCCACCGCCGCCGTGTCGGAGGCCCTCCACGCGGACGGCGGGAGCAAGGGCCCGGACCGCGGTCGCGCTCAGCGGCGAGGGGGCCGGCAGCAGCGCGGTCGGCGTGCCCACACCGCGGCGCAGGGCATCGCCGAGGGCGAAGCCCGCGCCGACGAGGGCGCCGCGCGAGCGCGCATCGGGTCCGTGCAGCGGCAGCACCTGGGCGAGGGGCCTCGTCAGGTGCGGAGCGATGCGGGTCATCAGGAGGTGCCGTTCCGCGGCGCTCTCGTGCGCGATCCCGATCTGACCCGAGGCGAGGTAGCGCAGCCCGCCGTGCACGAGTTTCGAGGACCAGCCGCTCGTGCCCGACGCGAGGTCACCGCGTTCGACGAGGACGGTGCGCAGGCCGCGAAACGCGGCATCCAGTGCCACGCCGGCACCGGTGATGCCGCCGCCGACGACGAGCACATCGATCTCGGCGCCGTTCGCGACGTCATCGAGGTCTCGCCTGCGCCGCGCGGCATCCAGCACGGTCGAGCCTGGCGTCCGCCCGCGCACGCGCGTCATCCGCGCATCTCCAGCAGGCCCCGCACGGCGGCAGCGAGCTCGGTGCGCCAGCTGTCGGCATCCAGCCACTCCTCGACGAGCGGCGCGGATTGAACGGACGCCTGCAGCACGAGCAGAAGCATCGCGGCGCGCGCGTCGACCGACCCGGGGCGGACGAACCCCGCCTCCTGCCCCGACCGAACGTGCGCGGCGAGCGCGGCGTGCACGAGCCGCTGGCTGGTGCCGAGCCGCTCGAGGATGTAGCGGGCGAACAGCTCCGGATCGGTATCGCGCAGGCGATCGACGATCGGCAGCGCACGTACCCGATCGGCGGCGTCGACCAGCATCGCGACGAGCCCATCGAGGTCGGCCGCGCTCGAGTGGGCGGGAATCTGTGCGACCATTTCCCGGGTCACGAGAGTCGCGAACAGGGCCTGCGCATCGGGCCAGTACCGGTAGATCGTCTGACGCGACACTCCGCTGCGCCGCGCGATGTCCGAGATGCTCGTGCGGCGGATGCCGTGCTCGAGCGTCTCGGCCAGCGCCGCATCGAGGATGACCCGCGCGGTGTCGGACTCCACGATCTTCATGTGACAAAAGTACACAAGGTGTCATACTGTCGCCATGACGAGCATGATCTGGGATCTGTGGGGCGACGGCAGGCGCGAGGCGCACCTCCCGCGCGGCGCCAGGACGATCGCGAAGACGCTGCTGAAGGGCACGCCGCACCCCGTCCCGCGCCGCGACCCGGCATCCGTCACCCTGTCGGCCCCGCGCCTCGACGACGCCGACCTCGCCGCCCTGTCCGCCGTGCTGAGGCAGGACGACGCCGTCGACACGTCGGATGCCACGCGCCTCCGCCACCTCGGCGGCAAGAGCACCCCCGATCTGCTGCACCGGCGCCGTGATGATCGGGCGACGGCGCCCGACGCGGTCGTCCGCCCCGAGAACCACGACGAGGTCGCCGCCGTGCTCGCGGTGTGCGGCGCACGCGGCATCGCGGTCGTCCCGTTCGGCGGGGGCACGAGCGTCGTCGGCGGACTCGAACCGGATGCCGGGTGCCTCCGCGCGGTCATCAGCCTCGACCTCTCCCGCACGGCCGCACTGCTGGCGCTCGACGAGCTCTCGCTCCTCGCGACGTTCGGTGCGGGCACGAGCGGTCCCGAAGCGGAGGAGATGCTCGCTCAGCACGGACTGACCCTGGGACACTTCCCACAGAGCTTCGAGCACGCCTCCCTCGGCGGCTTCGCCGCCACCCGTTCGAGCGGCCAGGCCTCGCGCGGCTACGGCCGCTTCGACGAGCTCGTGCACGCACTGCGGGTCGCGACACCCGCGGGCACGCTCACCCTCGGCATCGCGCCCTCGAGCGCCGCCGGACCCGACCTCCGTCAGCTGATCCTCGGCTCGGAGGGAGCGTTCGGCGTCATCACCGAGGTGACGGTGCGCGTCCGGCCGCGTCCCGCGCTTACGGCGTACGGCGCGTGGACGTTCCCGGACTTCGCTGCGGGCGCGGAGGCGTTCCGTGAGCTGACGC
>QFPD01000297.1 GCA_003248845.1 Microbacterium sp.
CACGAGCGATGTCGCGCGTCGTCTCGGAGCTGAGACGGCGCCGTTGCGGTGGCGCGAGCGCCGACGCTGACCGGACGCTGTCTGGGCGCAGTCGCGATCGCTCAGCACCGCCGCTGTCAACCCCCTGAGACCACGGGCGCCGGCGCCCTAGCCTCGAGGAAGTCGTCCTGAACGGAAGGAACACCATGTCCGGATTCAAGTTCTGGCTCGTCGTCGGCCTCGTCGGCGCGGGCGCATATGTGCTCGGCGCTCGCGCGGGTCGCTCGCGTTACCGCGAGATCAGCAAAGCCGCCAAGAACCTCTGGGACGACCCCTCGCTGCGTAAGGCCCGCGACCAGTCGCGCAAGATCGTCGACAAGGCGGCGAAGAAGGCCGCCAAGAAACTCGGCGTCTGACGCGGCGAGGCGCCGTTCAGTACGCGCTGTACAAGGCCGACGCGATCGCGCCGAGGTCGCTGTTGGCCTGCAGCACTCCCGCAACCTCTGTCATCGGCATGTCAGTGTCGCCACGCGCCCGGGTCAGGGGTGCCGGACGTATGATCGTGACATGGCGACGTCGAACCTCCCCACCCCGACCCTCCAGTCCGTCAGCGATCTGCAGGGTGCCGAGCAGAACCTTCTGCCCGTCATCGACGAGGGCGCCAGCTGCTGCGGCGGCGGGTGCTGCAGCACGATCTGACGCGAGGCTCACGCGTCCGTCACGCCGTCTGACCGGCGTGCTTGCCCTCCGCGATCTCCTCGATCACTTTCGCGTTGAAGGCGGGCAGGTCGTCGGGCGTGCGACTCGTGACGAAGCCGTGATCCACGACGATTTCCTCATCCACCCATGTCGCGCCGGCGTTGCGCAGGTCGGTCGTGAGGCTCGGATAGCTCGTCAGCGTCCGATCGCGTACGACGTCGCCCTCGATGAGCGTCCACGCCGCATGGCAGATCGCGCCGACGGGCTTGTGCTGCGCGAAGAATTCCCGCGCGAAGGCGACCGACGGCCGATCCATCCGCAGCTGATCCGCATTCACGACGCCTCCCGGCAGGACGAGCCCGTCGAAATCCGAAGCGTTCGCGTCGGCGATCGCGAGGTCGACCTGCTGTGTGTGCCCGTTCTTTCCCTCGATCGTTTTCGTCGCCGGCGAGACGAGTACCGCCTCCGCCCCGGCATTCGTCACCGCCTGCCAGGGCGAAGTGAGTTCGGAGTCTTCGTAGCCGTCGGTCGCGAGGAACGCGATGCGCTTTCCGGTGAGGTTCTCAGTCATGCCTCGACGCTACGGATGCCCGAGTCGTCGCGCGGGGGGCTAGACGGATGGTGCCTAGGGCGCTACGCGTGCGGCGTCAGTGCCCGTGCGCGGCCGGTGCCGACGGGTCGTCTGCGGGCTTGCGGATCAGGAACGCGCTGACCAGCAGCGGCATCGCCATGATCGCGGCCACGAGGAACGCGCTGCGCGCACCGGCGGCGCCCGCCGCTGCTGACTCCGCGCCCTCCGCGAGCGCGGCGCCGCTGCGTGACGACATCACCGAGATGAGCACGGCCACACCCGCCGCTCCCGCGACCTGCTGCACGGTCGAGACCGTCGCACTGCCGTACGAGTAGAACTTGGGGGTGAGCGAGCCGAGGGATGCCGTGAACAGTGGCGTGAACGACATCGCCAGCCCGATCGACAGCACCGTCTGGGTCACGAGGATGAACCACACGGGCGTGGACTCGGTGAGCGTCGTGAACGACCACAGGATCGTGATGACGATGATGGTTCCGGGGACGAGCAGCACGCGCGTGCCCCATCGGTCGTAGATGCGCCCGATGACGGGGCCGAGGAGCCCCATCGCGACGGCGCCGGGCAGGACGACGAGTCCGGACTCCGTCGTCGTGAGTCCGAGCGGCCCCTGGAGGTACAGAGGGAGCGCGGTGATCGTGCCGAAGAAGGCGAGCGACATCACGGCGAAGTGGGCGACCGACAGCGAGAAGTTGCCCGAGCGGAAAATGCGGAGGTCGAGAAGCGCATCATCACGTCGCTGGAGCACGACCTGGCGCCAGAGGAACAGGCCGAGCGCCACGACGCCCACCGCGAGAGCGATGATGAGCGTCGTCGTGGCGGACGCCTGCGCGGCCTGCGCCGCGGCATCCGTGCCGTTGTGCCCACCGCCGCCGATCTGACTCAGGCCGAACACGAGCCCGCCGAACCCGAAGGCCGAGAGGACGACTGACAGCAAGTCGATCGGGGCGCGCGTCTGCTCGCCCAGGTTGTGGATCCACCGCACACCGACGGCGAGGGCGACGAGCGCGATCGGCAGGACGATCCCGAAGATCCAGCGCCAGTTCAGCGTGTCGAGGATGACGCCGGAGAGGGTCGGTCCGATCGCCGGGGCGAGCGACATCACGATGCTGACGCGCCCCATCATCCGCCCGCGCAGGTGGGGCGGCACGACGTCCATCAGCGTGGTCATGAGCAGCGGCATCATGATCGCCGTGCCTGAAGCCTGGATGACGCGCGCGACGACCAGCACTTCGAATCCGGGTGCGAGCAGGGCGACGAGCGTGCCCGCGGAGAAGAGCCCCATCGCGGCGGCGAACATCGTGCGCGTCGTGAAGCGGCGCAGCAGGAACCCCGTCGTGGGGATGACGACTGCCATCGTCAACATGAAGGCGGTCGTGAGCCACTGCGCCTGCACGGCAGTGATGCCGAGGTCCCCGATGAGGTGGGGGATGGCGACGCCCATCGTCGTCTCGTTGAGGATCGCGACGAACGCGGCCGCGAGCAGCAGCCAGATCACGCGGCTCGCCTCCGGGTCGACGCGGTCCGCCAGGCCCGTCGTCGGGGTCTCACCGGGAGCGGTGACGGAAGCGGTGTCGGCGCGGGACATGCGGTTCTCCTGCGAGATCGTGCGAACGGGGAGCCGTGCCCGGTCGAGCGACGGGACGAACCTCAAGCGTAACCGCCGGGTCGGACACGCTATTCCCGGCCGAGGTGAGACGATCACGGAATGAGCACGCACCGACGTTC
>QFPD01000032.1 GCA_003248845.1 Microbacterium sp.
CAAGGCGACGCTGTACGGCCACCGCATCGACGGGATCATCGCGATCGGCGGCGAGGGCACGCTCGCCGCCGCGAACCGCCTGTACAACGACGGCATCAACGTCATGGGCGTGCCGAAGACGATCGACAACGACCTGCGCGCGACCGACTACTCCTTCGGCTTCGACACCGCCGTCAACATCGCGACGGATGCCATGGACCGCCTCCGCACGACCGGCGACTCGCACCAGCGCTGCATGGTCGCCGAGGTCATGGGCCGCCACGTCGGCTGGATCGCGCTGCACTCCGGCATCGCCGCGGGCGCGCACGTCATCTGCATCCCCGAGGTGCCGATGTCGATCGACGAGATCACAGCGCAGGTGCAGAAGGCGCACGACCGCGGGCGCGCACCGCTCGTCGTCGTCTCCGAGGGCTTCACCCTCACCGGCATGGACGAGGCCTACAGCGACAAGGGACTCGACGCGTTCAACCGCCCGCGCCTCGGCGGCATCAGCGAAGTGCTCGCGCCCGAGATCGAGCGGATCACCGGAATCGAGACGCGCGCTACGGTGCTCGGCCACATCCAGCGCGGCGGTTCGCCGTCGGCGTTCGACCGCGTGCTCGCAACCCGTCTGGGCCTGCACGCCGCCGATGCGGTCGCGGAAGAGGCGTGGGGTCAGATGGTCTCGATGAAGGGCACCGACATCGTGCGTGTGCCGTTCGAGGAGGCCCTCGGCGAGCTCAACACCGTGCCGATCTACCGCTACGAAGAGGCCGCCGCGCTCTTCGGCTGAGTGCGGCGCGCTTCTTCGGCCTGGGCAGGCGATCTGCCGGAGCGAGGCAGCTTTCTGCGGCATCCGCCTTCGTTCGGCAGATCGCCTGCGTTCAGCGCCGATGCGGGGGAGCGAGATGGAGGCCTTGTGCGATCGCGGTCAGAACGGTGTCGATGACGTAGGCGGGATCGAACAGCACCTGGTAGTAGTCGAACCGCAGGATCGTGTACCCGCGCAGCGCAAGGCGCGCGTCGGCACGGAGATCGCGTCGGCGGTCGGATGCCTGGTGAAAGGCGAGTCCGTCTACCTGCACACCGAGGCGCTCGCCGATCACGCCGTCGAGTGGGTGCCCGTCTACCCAGACTTGCTGGCGCACGGTCACACCGGCGCGGCGCATGAGGGAGACGAACGCCGTCTCAATTCCGGAGTCGGACAGTGAGCCGGCCACTGCAGCGAGCTCGCGCGCCGCGGTGCACCGCCACTGCACCCGATCGAGCACATCGCTCCGCACGATGCCGCGCTTGAGTGCCGATTCCCACACCGCGAGCGCCTGTGCGCGCTGAAGACAGCGCGCGATATGGAACAGGACGTTGATCGGGTGTTCATTCGGCTCTGTTCGCGGGAGGGGAACGGGTCCGGTGGCCCAATGCCATGTGGCCTCGACATGGGTGGAGCGTGCCGCCGAGTGCGGTAGCGAGATGTGTGGCAGAACGGGGAGCTCGGGCACCCACAGTCCCATCCGGGCGGCGGCGCTCACGCAGCTCAACCGTCCTCCCGCGCGCGCGGCCGCCCGGCGGTCGGGGCCGCACGTGGGCGTGACGAGCCACGACCGTCGTACGCGGTCGACGCTTCGGTCTGCGACGGCGGCCGCGATGTGATGCTTCGAGTAGCCTGCCGCTCGGGCGCTCGACGTATGGGCGACCTCTCCGACCGATGCCACCCAGGCGTCCAACGTGATCTGCACGGGCCCAGCATCCGCCGCGGCGTGCCTCACGGGTCCTGCAGCGATGGATCTGTGGACAGATCGAGGGAACCGGGGCGCTGTGGAGGAGGCGATGCACCATCGTCAGGCATCCGCAGCCCAGGCGATCGGCCGGCGAAAGGCGGATGCGCCGCAGACCTGCCTTCGCTCGGCAGATCGCCTGCCCGCGGCAGGCGGCGCGCCCGAACCCGAGCCCGCCCGGGCCTATGCGTCGGCGAGGCCCACCACGTCGAGGAGCCACGCGATCTCGAAGGCGCGCTGGTGCCACGCGTTGTACCGGCCGGAGACACCGCCGTGGCCGGCGACCATCTCGCACTTGAGCAGGGCGTCCGCGCCGACGGCGCGCAGGCGCGCGACCCACTTGGCCGGCTCGACGTAGTACACACGTGTGTCGTTGAGCGAGGTCACCGCGAGGATCCGCGGGTACTCCACCCCCTCGCGCACGTTCTCGTACGGCGTGTACGACTTCATGTACTCGTACACGGACGCATCGTGCAACGGGTCGCCCCACTCGTCCCACTCGATCACGGTGAGCGGCAGTGAGGGGTCGAGGATCGTCGTCAGGGCGTCGACGAACGGCACATCGGCGAGGATGCCGGCGAACAGCTCCGGAGCGAGATTGGCGACGGCGCCCATGAGGAGCCCTCCCGCCGACCCCCCCTCGGCGACCATCAGCGCGGGGGTCGTGACCCCGGCGTCCACGAGGTGGCGTGCGACCGCGACGAAGTCGGTGAACGTGTTGCGCTTGTGCTGGAGCTTGCCGTCCTCATACCACTGCCGCCCCATTTCGCCCCCGCCGCGCACATGCGCGATCGCGAAGACGACGCCCCGGTCGAGAACCGAGAGGCGGGCGACCGAGAAGCCCGGTTCGATCGAGTGCTCGTACGAGCCGTAGCCGTAGAGGTGCACGGGTCGGGTGTCGCCGGCGCCGGGATCGCCGAAGGACCGCTTCCACACGAGCGACACCGGTACGCGCGTCCCGTCGTCGGCGATCGCCCAGTCGCGCCGCTGCCCGTACTCGTCGGGGGAGTAGCCGCCGAGCACACTCTGACGCTTGCGCAGCAGGAACTCGCCCGTCTCGACGACGTAGTCGTAGACCGTGCCGGGCGTCACGAACGATCCGTAGCCGAGACGGATGACGGGTGGTGCCCACTCGAGGTTCCCGCCGGCGCCTGCGGCGTAGAGCTCCTCACCGAACGACAGCTCGCGGACATCGCCGCTCTCGTAGGAGAGGATTCCCATGCGCGCGAGGCCGTCGCGGCGGTAGGACACGACTGCCCAATCGCGGAATGCCGAGACATCCAGCAGCCTCCGGCCGGCGACGTGCGGCAGGACGATCTCGCGCGCGCCGGTGGGGTCGGCTCCCGCGACGCGCACCAGCTCGAAGTCGAGTGCGCCGTCGTTGTGCAGCACGTACAGGACGTCTTCGCCGCCGACGATCGCGTGGGTCGCCGAGTACTCGACTCCCTCGCGGCGTGGCCAGATCGAGCGGGGCTCGGCGCGGAGGTCGGATGCCGGGACGAGGAACTCCTCGCTCGTGATCGACGAGCCGACTTCGATCACGAGGTATCGCTCGCTGCGCGTGAAGCCGGCACCGACCCAATACCGCTCGTCGGGCTCATGGAACAGCTGCGCATCGCTTGCGGCATCCGCGCCGACCTCGTGCAGCCATACGGTGTCGGGGCGCCATGCGTCGTCCATCGTCGTATAGACGACGAAGCGTCCGTCCGGCGAGAAACAGGCCCCCGCCGAGGTGTCGGGGATGACGTCGGTGAGGTCTTCGCCCGTCTCGAGGTCGCGGATGCGCAGCGTGTAGCGCTCGTCGCCCTCGTTGTCGATGCCGTAGAGGAGCCGCGCTCCGTCGGACGAAACGTCGAAAGTGCCGAGCGAGAAGAACTCGTGACCGTCGGCTTCGACGTTGCCGTCGAGCAGCACGACCTCTCCCGGCACATCGACGCCGGGAGTGAGGGTCGGCGGCGTCCAGTCGTCATCGGCGGCAAGCGGTGCACGGCAGTGGATGCCGTATTGCTTGCCCTCGACCGTCCGGCCGTAATACCACCACGCACCCTGCCGCGTCGGCACCGACAGATCGGTTTCGAGCGTGCGCCCCTTGATCTCCTCGAAGATCCGCTGGCGCAGCGATGCGAGATGCGCCGTCCGCTCGTCGGTGTACGCGTTCTCGGCCTCGAGGTGGGCGATGACGTCCGGATCGTCCTTCGCGCGCAGCCATTCGTAGTCGTCCACGACGTCGTCGCCGTGGTGGGAGCGGATGGTGGGACGGGCGACGGTCTGGGGACCGGGAGTGCGCGCGGTGGTCACCGTTCCACGGTAGTCGAGCGACGCACGGGCGGGCCGTCCGCGCGTCGCTTTCGCACGGGGACGGACGTCCCGCGAGCCCGGCGTGATGTGCGAGGATTTGTCTGGTCCGGTTGCCGGACATTGAACCCACGGTGAACTTTTCGTTCGCACCGCCGATCGCCTCGGCACCTTCCCACTCCGACCCGACGAAAGCGAACTGTGGAAACCGCTGCCCTCATCGTCGTCCTCGTGATCGCGCTCGCGCTGTTCTTCGACTTCACCAATGGCTTCCATGACACGGCCAACGCGATGGCGACGCCGATCGCGACGGGCGCGCTGAAGCCCAAAGTCGCCGTCCTCCTCGCTGCGAGCCTGAACCTCGTCGGCGCGTTCCTGTCGACCGAGGTGTCGAAGACGATCTCGCACGGCATCATCCGCGAAGACCAGATCACGCCGCTCGACTTCCTCCCGATCATCTTCGCGGGGCTCATCGGCGCCATCACCTGGAACATGCTCACGTGGCTGCTCGGGCTCCCCTCGAGCTCCTCGCACGCCCTGTTCGGGGGGCTCATCGGCGCCACCCTCGTCGGCGCGAGCACACAGGCGATCGACTTCGGCATGGTCCTGAGCAAAGTCGTGCTGCCTGCCCTCATCGCCCCGTTCACCGCGGGTGTGATCGCCTTCCTCGTCACACGGCTCGCGTACGCGATCACGCGGCGCTACGACAACAAGCCCGACGGACGCGACGGCTTCCGCTGGGGGCAGATCTTCACGTCGTCTCTCGTCGCCCTCGCGCACGGCACGAACGATGCGCAGAAGACCATGGGCGTCATCACCCTCGCTCTCATCATGGTCGGCTGGCAGAACGCGGACCAGGCCGACCCGCACCTGTGGGTCATCATCGCCTGCGCCTTCGCGATCGCCCTCGGCACCTACATGGGCGGCTGGCGCATCATCCGCACCCTCGGCAAGGGCCTCACCGACGTCAAGCCCGCGCAGGGGTTCTCCGCCGAGACCTCGACGGCGGCGACCATCCTCGCTTCGAGTGCTCTCGGTTTCGCTCTGTCCACGACACAGGTCGCCTCCGGGTCGGTCATCGGCTCGGGGCTCGGCCGCCGCGGATCGAAGGTGCGCTGGGGCACGGTCGGGCGCATCGCGATCGGGTGGGTGCTGACGTTGCCGGCATCCGCCGCCGTCGGCGCGTTCGCGGCGCTCCTCGTCGTGTGGTTCGGCAATTGGGGCATCCTCGTCGACGCGATCCTCGCGGTCGCGGTCATCGTGGGGCTCTTCCTGCGCTCGCGGAAGAACACGGTCGACTCTTCGAACGCGATGAGCGAGGTCGCCGATTCGGGTCTCGCTGTCAAGGTTCCGCGCAAGGCCCCGCCGACTCGTCGCCAGCGGGCGATCATGCGCGAGGAGGCGCGGCTCAGGGCCGAGGCGCAGGCGCGTGAGAAGGCGGCGCGCAAGCACGCGGCCAAGGAGGATGCCAAGGCCAAGGCCAAGGCCAAAGCGAAGGCCGACGCGAACGCCAGATCGGATGCCGAGAAGACGAAGGGGTCGAAGAGATGAGCATCGAGATCGACTGGCTCGCCTTCGTCGAGGTGTTCGCGGCGGCTCTCATCGGTGCGCTCCTCGTCGTGGGGTTCTACGCGATCGGATTGCGCCTGCTGGTGCGCGCGGGCCGAGCACCCGTCGTCGCCCCCGCGGAGTTCACCGACGCGATCACGGTTATCAGCGAGAAGGAGGCGCGGCGCGCAGCGAAGGCCGCCGCGAAGGCGGCCAAGAAGAGCCCGCTCACCGACGGTCAGAAGCAGATCGCGCTGGCCGGCGCGTGCGGCTCGTTCGCGCTGTGCGCGCTCGCCGTGCTGGGCGGGCTCTACCTCATCGTCGTCCGCTGACGGGCGTCCGCACCCCGGCTTAGGCTGAACGCATGACCCAGGTCTCGTTCGGTCAGTACCCACCCGCCGCGCGCACGATCGTGCACGTGAGCGATACGCATCTGCTCGCCGGCAATCGCCCCCTCGGCGGCCGCTTCGACACCGCGGCGAACCTGCACGCGACCCTCTCCGCCGTGGAGCGCACGGGCGTACGACCCGACGCGATCGTGTTCACGGGTGATCTCACCGACCTCGGCGAGCCCGAGGCGTACGCCGCGTTGCGGCAGTCTGTCGAACCCGTCGCCGAGCGGCTCGGTGCTCCCGTCGTCTGGGTCGCGGGCAACCACGACGAACGACCGGCCCTCCGGGCGGGGCTCTTCGACGCAGAACCCACTCAGGACCCCGTTACCGGCGTGCACGACCTCGGGGGACTTCGACTGATCGCGCTGGACTCCACCGTGCCGGGGTGGCATCACGGCGACATCGATGCCGCCCAGCTCGAGTGGTTGCGGGCCGTTCTCGCCGAGCCCGCTCCGCTGGGAACGATCCTCGCCCTGCACCACCCACCGCTGCCGAGCCACATCCCGTTCTTCGACATCCTGGAGCTGCGCCATCAGCGCGAACTGGCCGACGTCGTCGCCGGGAGCGATGTCCGCGCGATCCTCGCGGGTCATCTGCACTACTCGACGTCGGGCACGTTCGCGGGAGTACCGGTGAGCGTGGCATCCGCCACGTGCTACACGATGAACCTGCAGCGCCCGGCGGCGGAGGTGAACGGTATGGATGCCGGGCAGTCGTTCCATCTCGTGCACGTCTACGAAGACACGATCACGCACGCCGTCGTGCCGGTGTCGGCGGCCGAGACGGCGGACTTCTTCACCGCCGAATGGCTCGAGCGGATGGCGGAGTTGAGCCCGGAGGGGCGCTTGGAGGCCTTCTCGCGCAAGTGCTGAGGTCTCGCGGCCACCCGGCTTGACTTCGAGCGAACTCGAAGTTCTACCGTGGGCTCATGACCCTCATCCGCGACGGACTGTCGATCGCCGAGGCGTCCGCGGCGACCGGTGTCTCGACGCACACGCTGCGCTACTACGAACGCGCCGGTCTCATGCTGCGGCCCGTCGATCGTGCGTCCTCGACTCACCGGCGCTACTCGGACGGCGACATCGGGTGGGTGCGCTTTCTCACGCGTCTGCGCTGGACCGGCATGCCGATCTCCGTGATCCGGCGCTATACCGAGCTCGCACGAGAGGGCGACGCGACGATCGCTGAGCGGCGGGAGCTGCTTGTGCAGCACCGCGAGGCTGTCCGCGAGCAGCTCGCCGAGATCACGGCGAGCCTCGCCGCCATCGACCACAAGATCGACATCTACGACAAGGAGATCGCTTCATCATGAAGACCATCGCACTCGGAAGCACCGGACTGCAGGTCAGCCCGATCGGCCTCGGCCTCATGGGCATCAGCGCCTTCTACACCGGGGCGGGCGCCGACGACGCGGGCGGTGCCCGCACCATCCTCGGGGCTCTCGACCTCGGCGTCACCTTCCTCGAGACGGCGGAGATGTACGGGCCGTACACGAACGAAGAGCTTCTCGGGAAGACGCTCGCCGACGCCGGCCGGCGCGATGAGGCGGTCATCGCCACGAAGTTCGGCACGATCCGGCATCGTGTGAGCGGTGAGCGCGGTCTCGATGGATCGCCCGAGAACATCCGGCTCGCCGTCGAGGGGTCGCTGCGCCGACTGCGAACCGATCGGATCGACCTCTACTACCAGCACCGGATGGACCCCGCGACGCCGATCGAGGAGACGGTGGGCGAGCTCGCGGCGCTCGTCGCCGAAGGCAAGATCCTCGGCTACGGGCTGTCCGAGGCCGCTCCCGCGACGATCCGTCGCGCGCACGCCGTGCACCCGGTGACCGCCGTGCAGACCGAGTACTCGCTGTGGTCGCGCGAGCCGGAGGCCGAGCTCCTCCCGACCCTCCGGGAGCTCGGAATCGGATTCGTTCCTTATTCGCCGCTCGGGCGCGGTTTCCTCACCGGAGCGATCCGCTCGGTCGACGCGCTCGACGACACCGACTTCCGCCGCACCAATCCGCGGTTCGCGGACGGAGCGCTCGAACAGAACCTGAGGATCGTCGACGTCGTCGAGGAGGTCGCCGCGGATGCCGGGGCGACGCCCGCGCAGGTCGCCCTCGCGTGGATCCTCGCGCAGGGCGATGGTATCGCCCCGATTCCGGGGACACGTCGGCTGGAGCGCGTGGAGGAGAACGTCGGCGCGGTGGACATCACTCTCAGCGCCGAGCAGCGGGATCGCCTCAGCGCCCTCACGCCCGCGGTGGGTGCACGCTACGCCGACATGTCCGGCGTCGACCGGTGAGCGCGCCAGCGCCCTGAAGGTGGATCCCGCGCCCCCGATGTACGTGGTGTACAGCGGGGGCGCCGGCGCGCGGGGTTAGGCTCGGAGGACCACCCGAGGCTACGACCCACAAGGACCGCACTCATGGCACTGGACGCGAAGATGCGCACCGAATCCGACTCGCTGGGATCGATGGAGATCCCCGCCGATGCCTACTGGGGCATCCACACCGCACGCGCGCTGGAGAACTTCCCGATCTCCATGCGTCCGATCTGGGTGTATCGCGACCTCGTCGTCGCGCTCGCGATGGTGAAGCAGGCCTCCGCGCGAGCGAACCGCGACATCGGAGTGCTGGATGCCGAGCGCGCGAGCCTCATCGACCGGGCCGCCCAGCGCGTGATCGACGGCGAGTTCCACGACCAGTTCGTCGTGGGCGTCGTGCAGGGCGGCGCCGGCACCTCCACGAACATGAACGCGAACGAGGTCATCACCAACGTCGCGCTCGAGATGGCCGGCCGCGAGAAGGGGGACTACGCGTTCCTCTCGCCGATCGACCACACGAACCGCTCGCAGTCGACCAACGATGTCTACCCGACGGCGGTGAAGATCGGGCTGAGCCTCGACCTCGTCACCCTCCTCGAAGAGCTCGAACTGCTGAAGCAGTCGTTCATGAACAAGGCTGTCGAGTTCCACGACATCCTGAAGATCGGCCGCACCCAGCTGCAGGACGCCGTCCCGATGACGCTCGGCCAGGAGTTCCACGGCTTCGCCACGACGCTCGGCTACGACCATCAGCGTCTCACCGAGAACCGGTATCTCCTCTTCGAGATCAACATGGGCGCGACCGCGATCGGCACGGGCATCACGACGCACCCGGGCTACGCGCCCGCCGTGCTCGCGCACCTGCGCGAGATCACCGGACTCGATCTCGCGACCGCCGATGACCTCGTCGAGGCGACGAGCGACACCGGCTCGTTCATGTCGTTCTCGTCGACCCTCAAGCGCAACGCCATGAAGCTCTCGAAGATCTGCAACGACCTGCGGCTGCTCTCCTCGGGCCCGCAGGCGGGTCTCGGCGAGATCAACCTGCCCGCCCAGCAGGCGGGATCGTCGATCATGCCCGGCAAGGTCAACCCGGTGATCCCCGAGGTCGTGAATCAGGTCGCCTTCTCGGTCGCCGGCGCCGACCTCACCGTCACGATGGCCTCCGAGGCGGGTCAGCTGCAGCTGAACGCATTCGAGCCGATCATCGCCCATTCGATCTTCCAATCGATCACGTGGATGCGCCGCGGCATGCGGACGCTCCGGGTCAACTGCATCGACGGCATCACGGCGAACCGGGATCGCCTCGGTGCGATGGTCGGGTCGTCGGTCGGCGTCGTCACGGCACTGACCCCGTTCATCGGCTACGCGGCATCCGCCGCCCTCGCGAAGACGGCGCTCCTGACGCATCGCAACGTCGGCGATCTCGTCGTCGAGGCGGGACTCATGTCGCGCGACGAGGTCGACAAGCAGCTCTCGCCGGCGCGGCTGTCGGGGCTCGAGGCGATCACGCAGGCGATCCCCGTGATCCAGCCGGTGGAGAACCTCGTCGAGGGCTGACACGCGGAACTGGCGAGCGGCGGCGGCCAGGCGATAGCTTTCTCTCACGCCCGATCGTCGCCGCCGTACCCTCCGAGGAGAACGACATGTCCGACCCGCAGAACCCCGAACCCGCTCCCGCCTACGCTGCGGCTCCCGCGTACGCAGGCCCTCCCGCCGCCCCGGCGACGGTTCCCGGCAAGACGCTCGGCATCGTCGCGTTCGTGCTGTCCTTCTTCGCGCAGCTGATCGCCCTCATCCTCGGCATCGTCGCCCTCGTGCAAAGTCGCAAGGCCGGTGTCAAGAACGGCTTCGCGCTCGCCGCGGTCATCATCAGCTCTGTGGTGATCGTCGTGGGCATCATCGTGTTGATCGTGCTCATCTCGGTCTTCGCCTCGGCGGCCGGGGATCTCGTGCAGTTCTGTCTCGACAACCCCGCCGGTGTCTACGAGGTCAACGGACAGACGATCACCTGCGGCGGCTGACCACCCGCGCTGACCCTGTAGCGTCGGAGGACCGGAAACACCGGCACGATCCCCGCGAAGGAGACCGACCCATGACCGATCCGCACAACCCCGCCGCACAGAACCCCTCCGGAGGCGACGCCGCGCCCGCGACGCCTCCCGCTCCGCCTGCTTACGGCGAGTACGCGACGCCGCCCGCCGCGCCGGCATACGGCGAGTACGCGCCGACCGCGCCGGCGGGTCCGCCCGCTCCCGACGCGAACGCCTACCAGCAGCCCGCCTACGCGCAGGCGCCCGCGTACGCCCCCGGAGCGCCTGCGCCGGGAGCCGCCGTCCCCGGCAAGACCCTCGGGATCGTCGCGTTCGTGCTGTCGTTTTTTGTGCAGCTGATCGCACTGATCCTCGGGATCGTCGCGCTCGTGCAGTCGAAGAAGGCTGGTCGCAGCAACGGCTTCGCGCTCGCCGCCATCATCATCAGCGCCGTCCTGATGGTGATCGGCGCGATTCTCGCGGCGATCTTCATCCCCATCTTCATCGAGTCGATCAACGCGGCCACGGTATGCGCGAACGACCCCAACGCGACGGTCGAGGTGTTCGGCCAGCAGCTGAGCTGCCAGCAGCTGCTGGAGCAGTCCGGCCGCTGAGCGGTCGGCGTCAGCCGAGAATGCGG
>QFPD01000298.1 GCA_003248845.1 Microbacterium sp.
CGACTCGTCGGGATCGTCGAGCGCCGCGGCGGCGACCTCAAGAGCGCGATGAACATGGCGGAGGAATCGGCATGATCTGGTGGTTCGCGATCGCGCAGGTGATCGTCGCCGTCGTCGTCGGCCTCGTCGCCGTCGTCGCGGGCCTCGCGGGGCGACGACCCGGCGACGTCACGGTGGGCGGGATGGCGCTCATCCTGCTGCTCCTCGTCGCCCAGGTGATCATCGCGATCGTCGCTCCGCTCGCGGGCAACCCTCCGCTCGGCAGCACGCTGGAGTTCTGGGTGTATCTCGTCTCCGCCGTCCTCCTGCCGCCCGCCGCCGTGTTCTGGGCTCTCCTGGAACGGAGCCGCTGGAGCACCGTCATCATGGGCGTCGCCGCACTCGCCGTCGCGGTCATGGTGTGGCGTATGGAGGTCATCTGGACGACGCCGGCCCTCTGACGCCCCGCCTATCATTGAGAGGTCATGTCGCCCACGTCCCGCACCCGCATGACCGGCATCGGCCGGGTCCTCGTGGTCGTGTACGCGATCATGGCGCTCGCGGCGACGGGCCGCTCGCTCGTGCAGATCGTCGAGGATTACGCGAACGCGCCGCTGGCGTACACGCTGTCGGCGGCATCCGCCCTCGTGTACGTCCTCGCGACCGTTGCGCTCATCCTTGCGGGCCGCGCGGGGTGGTACGTCGTCGCGTGGATAGCGATCTCGTTCGAGCTCGTCGGCGTGCTCGTCGTGGGCACCCTCAGCCTGACGCATCCCGAGCTGTTCGCGCACGATGCGACCGTGTGGTCGGGCTTCGGCTACGGATACTTCTGGGTGCCGCTCGTGCTGCCGTTCGTCGGTGTGTGGTGGCTCGTGCGCCATCGGCACGGCATCCCCGAGCCTGAAGTGCCTCAGGCCGTCATCGAAGGGTCCCACTGGTGATCGTCTTCCGCGAACCGGGCGAGGTTCCCGCGCACTTCGGGCCGAGCGTCGTCGTGATCGGCAAGTTCGACGGCGTGCACTCGGGTCACCGCGCCGTCATCGACCGCGCCCGCGTCACTGCCGCCGATGCGGGGGCGCGCGTCGTGGCGGTGACTTTCGACCGCAATCCGCTGAGTCTGCTGCGTCCGGAACTCTGCCCGGATCCGTTGTCGAGCGTCGATCAGAAGCTCACTCAGCTCGCTGACGCCGGTGTCGACGCGACCCTTGTGCTGCGGTTCGACGAGAGCCTCGCGAGCCTGGAGCCGCGCGCCTTCGTCGAGCACATGCTCGTCGAGGCGCTGGGTGTCGTGACCGTCATGGTCGGCGACGACTTCCGCTTCGGTCGCGGGGGAGCGGGGACGCCCGCACTCCTGGAAGACCTCGGCGCGGAGTACGGCTTCGCGGTCGATGTCGTGAGCGATGTGCAGGGCGGCGGCCGCCGCGTCTCGTCGACGTGGGTGCGCGATCTGCTGTCGGCGGGCGATGTCGAGGGGGCTGCACGACTCCTGGGCCGACCGCACTCCGTCCAGGGGGAGGTCGTCCACGGCCTCAAGCGCGGCCGCGAGCTCGGATTCCCCACGGCGAATCTCGAACCGGATGCCGAGGGTTTCATCCCGGCCGACGGCGTGTACGGAGGGTGGCTGATCGACCTCGGCGCGACCGCAGGTGAGGCGGATGCCGCTGCCGCCGTGACGAGATACCCGGCGGCGATCTCGGTGGGGACGAACCCGACCTTCGACGACGTCGAACGGCGCCAGGTCGAGGCCTACGTTCTCGATGAGACGGGCCTCGACCTCTACGGCCATCGTGTCCAGATCCAGTTCACGCATCGCATCCGCGGCATGGTCGCCTTCGAAGGCATCGAGAAGCTCATCGACCAGATGACCGACGACGTCGCGCGCGTACGCACGGCGCTGCGCGCCTGACGCGCGGCTCCGGCCCTGCCGCCCGTCAGTACGAGGACGCGTCGACGGCGCCGGTGGATTCCTCCCCGGCATCCACGCGCCGCGCCTCGCCGAGGATCACGGCGCTGCCGCTCGTGCCCAGGCGCGTTGCGCCGGCGTCCAGCATCGCGAGCGCGTCGGCGTAGCTGCGTACGCCCCCCGAGGCCTTGACCTGCACGCCCTCGCCGACGTTGTCGCGCATGAGGCGCACGTGCTCGGCGGTCGCGCCGCCCCCGGCGAAGCCCGTCGAGGTCTTCACGAAGTCGGCGCCGCCGCGTTCGGTGAGGCGGCTGCCCCGGGCGATCTGCTCGTCGTCGAGGAGCGCGGTCTCCAAAATCACCTTCGTGACGCGGCCGGACGCCGCCTCGACGACGGCGGCGATGTCGGCGGCGACCGCGTCGTCGAATCCGGAGCGGAGTGCGCCGATGTTGATCACCATGTCGAACTCGGACGCGCCGTCTGCGAGCGCTTGGCGAACTTCCGCCACCTTCGCCGCGGTCGATGTCGTGCCGTGGGGGAACCCGATCACGGTGCCGACGGCGACACCGCTGCCCGCGAGTCGCTCCACGGCGTGCGGGATGTCGCTCGGGCGCACGCACACGCTGAACACCTTCCACTCCGCGGCGATGTCGAGTTCGGCGTCGACGTCGGTGCGGGTGAGCTCGGGCTTGAGGATCGCGTGGTCGATGGTCGCCGCGAGGGCGCGTTCGGTGATCGTGGGCATGATGCCAGACTACGCTCGGGAATACCCCACGGGGGTATTATGGTTGCCATCAGTGGATGCCGCGTCGAACGCGAAGCGGCGGGCGAGGAGACGACATGATCGAGCAGACGTACACCGTGCAGGGCATGACCTGCGGCCACTGCGCACAGGCGGTGACCCGCGAGGTGGGTGCGCTCGACGGTGTGGAAGAGGTGGCAGTCGACATCGCGACGGGAGCGGTCACGGTGACATCCGCGGGGCCGCTGGCGACGGTCGCGGTCTCGTCCGCCGTCGAGGAGGCCGGCTACACGCTCGTCGCCGGACGATGAGCGAACTCGAGCGCCACGCGCGCGAAGGCACGGCGCCGCGCGCGGAGGCG
>QFPD01000299.1 GCA_003248845.1 Microbacterium sp.
GCAGGAGCGCTTCGAACTCGGCCTGGAAGGCGGGGTCGGCCTTCGCGGCCTCGTATTCCGCCGTCAGCTCATCGATCGCGGCGATGAGCGATTCGGGCATGTAGCGCCCGCCGAAGTCGCCGAAGAACGGACCGTGCTGGTCGCGCAAGCTGGTCATGATCCCGCCTCGAGGAATGCGTGCAGAGTGGATACCGGGTCGTTCGTGACGAGCGCCTCACCCACGAGGACGACATCGGCGCCCGCCTCCCGGTAGTGCGCGACGTCGGAGGGAGAGAGGACCGCGGACTCGGCGATCTTCACGGCATCCGCGGGGAAGCGCTCGACGAGCGAGCCGAACAGGTCGCGGTCGAGCTCGAAGGTCGAGAGGTCCCGCGCGTTCACGCCGATGAGTCGGGCGCCCAGGTCGGCCGCACGCTCGAGCTCCTCCCGCGAGTGGGTCTCGACGAGAGGCGTCATGCCGAGCTCGGTCACGAGGGAATGCAGTTCCCGCAGGAGCGGCTGCTCGAGGGCGGCCACGATGAGCAGCACGAGATCGGCACCGGAGGCCCGCGCCTCGAGGATCTGGTACGGGGTCGCGATGAAGTCCTTGCGGAGGACCGGCAGGCGCACGCGGCTCTTCACCGCTTCGAGGTCAGCGAGCGAACCCTTGAACTTCCGTCCCTCGGTGAGCACGGAGATCGCCGAGGCGCCCCCCTGCTCATAGCGCGCGGCCTGGAGGGCCGGGTCGGGGATGGATGCCAGGTCGCCGCGCGACGGGCTCGCGCGCTTGACCTCGGCGATGATCTTGACGCGGTCGGCGGGAGCGAGGGCGGCGAGGGCGTCGAGCGCCGGTCCCTGAGCGAGCGCGGCGCGCTCCACCTCGGCGAGCGGCCTGAGCGCGGCGCGTGCCTCGGCATCCTCCACCGCACCCGCGGTGAGGTCTGCCAGCATGATCAGTGCTGCTTCGGCGAGTACTTCGGGCCCCGCGCGCCGTAACCGGCCTTGGCCAGCGCCCAGCCGACGATCGCGCCCGCCACGAGGAGGCCGAACGACGCCCACACGAGGATCGGCATGTCGAAGAAGAAGAACACGGTGCCCAGGGTCACGGCGACGAGCATGATCACAACGGCGGTCCAAGCGGCCGGGGAGTGTCCGTGGCCGGGGTCGTCGATGCTGCTCATGATTCTCCTTCTGCCGTGAGGCACTGCGGTGGCACTGTTGTGCGGCCGTTCTGACGCGGGCGGCTCGTCTCCGAGTCTAGCGGGCGGTCGGATCGTCGCCGTGCGACAGGTCGTCCCACGCGTCGATCGCGTCATGCGGGCGCGACCCGGAGTCCGCGTGCCCCGTAGCCGGCTCGCGCTGGTAGCGACGGCCGCCCGAGCGCCACCGGTGCGCCGTCGCGAGCGCGAAAGCGCCGCCGAGGAGGATCAGAAGCCCCGCCACCGCAGCGGCGACGGGCCAGAACGTGCCGGTGACAGCGCCGACGAGATCCGCGACGGCATCGGCCCCGGAAAGCCCCGTCGACGCCGTCACGACGGTGGCCACGGCGTCCGTCGGGTGCTCCAGCGCGATGCGGGCGGCGGCGATGAGGACTGCCCCACCGATGACGACGCCGAGCACGCCGAAGACGTAGCGGAGCGCCCGGCCGACGACCGTCAACGCGAGTCCCAGAGCGAGCGCGGCGAGGCTGAGGGGTGCGAGCACCGGCATCGCCGATGCGCCGGGCACGGGCAGGGGCTCATTCGCTCCCGCGCGCAGTGTGACCTCCAGCCAGGTCTGCGTCGAGGAGATGATCGCGATCGCGCCGCCGACGACGATCGCGAGCACGCTGGTCAATCTCGCGCGGGCGATCACGGCGCGGTGCCCGTGACGGGCGCAAGGTCGTCGGCATCGAAGCAGGTGTGGTCGCCGGTGTGGCACGCGGCGCCGACCTGCTCGACGGAGATGAGGAGCGCATCGCCGTCGCAATCCAGGCGTGCGCCTCTCACATACTGCGCGTGGCCGGAAGTGTCGCCCTTCCGCCAGTACTCCTGCCGCGAGCGCGACCAGAACGTGACGCGGCCCTCGGTCAGGGTGCGGCGCAGAGCCTCGGCATCCATCCAACCGAGCATCAGCACCTCGCGGGTGTCGTACTGCTGGATGATCGCAGGGGCCAGCCCATCCGCGTTCCAGGCGACGCGGTCGATCCGGATGTCGTCGGTCATCGCCGCACCTCGATTCCGCCGGATGCCAGAGCATCCTTCACGTCGCCGATGGAGAGTTCACCGGAATGGAAGACGGATGCCGCGAGCACGGCGTCAGCTCCCGCGTGGATGGCGGGGGCGAAGTCGCGTGCGGCCCCGGCGCCACCCGAGGCGATCACCGGGACCGACGAGATCTCCCGCATGAGCGCGACGAGCTCGAGGTCGAACCCGTCCTTCGTGCCGTCGGCGTCGATCGAGTTGACGAGGAGCTCCCCCGCACCGCGGTCGATCGCCTCGCGCGCCCAGTCGAGGGCGTCGAGCTCGGTGAGCGTGCGACCTCCGTGCGTCGTCACGACGAACCCGGATCGGGTGCCCGGAGCGCGCTTGACGTCGAGAGAGAGGACGAGCACCTGCGCACCGAACCGGTCGGCGATCTCTCCGATGAGATCGGGACGTGCGATCGCGGCCGAGTTCACCCCGACCTTGTCGGCGCCGACCCCGAGGAGTCGCGCGACGTCGTCGGCAGAGCGCACTCCCCCGCCGACTGTCAACGGGATGAAGACCTCTTCGGCTGTCCGGCGCACGACGTCGTACGTCGTCGCACGGTCATCCACCGTCGCCGTCACATCGAGGAAGGTCAGTTCATCGGCTCCCTGAGCGAAGTACAGGGCGGCGAGCTCGACGAGGTCGCCCATGTCGCGCAGGTTCTCGAAGTTCACGCCCTTGACGACGCGGCCGGCGGCGACGTCGAGACACGGGATGACACGACATGCGAGCGACATCAGAGCCTCGCGTTGTGGATGGCGGTGACGAGG
>QFPD01000300.1 GCA_003248845.1 Microbacterium sp.
AAGGTGACCGAGAGCGAGCACCGCTACCTCATGACGGTCATCGCCACGGCATCCAATCCACGATTCACCGTGAGCCGCGTCGACATCGACCGGGACGGACCCACCTACACGATCGACACGCTTCGGGAGTTGAAGCAGGCACGGCCGGATGCCGAGATGTTCTTCATCACCGGCGCGGACGCCATCGCCCAGATCCTCAGCTGGCGCGATCACGGCGAACTGTGGGACCTTGCGCACTTCGTAGCCGTCTCCCGGCCGGGGCACGTCCTCAGCACGGAGGGCCTGCCGACGGCGAACGTCAGCCAACTCGAGATCCCGGCGCTCGCGATCTCGTCGACCGACTGCCGCGCACGCGTGCGTGCGGGAAACCCGGTGTGGTATCTCGTGCCCGACGGCGTCGTCCAATACATTGCGAAGCACCACCTGTACCGGAGCGAGGCATGAGCACACCCGATCAGCCCGACACTCCCCAGCTGACCCGCCGTCAGCTGCGGGAGCTGCGCAACACCGCTTCGAACCCGATCATCACGCCGGAGCAGGCGCAGGAGAGCGCTGCGGCGGTCGTCGCGCCGCTGCCGCGCGCCGCCGAGCCCGTCATGGTCGAAGAACCACCCGCCGAGCACGACGTTGATCTCGGCTCACCGGCCCTGACCCGCCGCGCGGCCCGGCAGCAGGAACGCCTGCGGACCGCGTCTGTCCCGGTCGTCGACGAGGAGGGGACTGCGCAGGAGCTTGCCGAGCCGGAGCCCGTCGAGTCGGAGCACGCCGGGGTCGGACAATCCGAGGCGATAGATGCCGCGGATGCTGACGCTGCCGCCGATGCTCTCGCAGACGCGCAGACAGAAGCGCCGGACGTCGAGATCGACACTGTCGACACAGCGGCCGATGCCGAGGATGCCGAGGACGAACCGCGCGCGGTCGTCGCACCGACGTTCGGTTCCGGTCTGCTGGCCGGCGAGGGCGTGGAGCTCGAGCTGCCGGCATCCTTCGATCAGCTGCTCACCAGAGGCAGCGCGGCGACCGGATCACTCGCCGCGTCGAACGCGCTGATCCTGTCGCAGACGCCCGACACCGGATCGTTCACCTCGCCGATCGCGGGGACGGGCGAGGTTCTCGTCACGGGTACGTACAATCTCCCGGACTCCTTCGGATCGACGGGAACGTCGCGCGGATCGTCGGACGGCAAGGAGATCGACGCGATCCTCGTCGACGGTGAGTTGCCCGCGACCTCATCGCCGACGCCGATCGCGGCGAGCTCGGCGATCAGCACCATCAAGAGTGCCGAGGACATCATCAAACCGCCGGCCCCTGAAAAGGGGAGCCGCCTCATGATCGCCCTCGGCATCACCGCCGGCGCGCTCGCGCTTGCCCTCATGGGCGTGCTGATCGTCGCCCTCTTCACGGGAGCCTTCCGTTGAGCGCCTCTGCACGCACTGCCGAACTCGTCCAGATCGCGGCGGGCGCCGCGGAGAGCAAGGGCGCCGAGGACTTGGTCGCCTTCGACGTCTCCGAGCCCCTTCCGCTTGTCGATGCATTCCTGCTCGCGACGGGCACGAGCGAGCGGGGTGTCGCCGCCATCGCGGATGCCGTGGAGGAGGCCATGCTCGAGCAGGGCGTCAAGCGACTGCGGCGTGAGGGCAAGCACGAAGCGCGCTGGATCCTCGTCGACTTCGGCGATCTCGTCGTCCATGTCTTCCACGAGCAGGAGCGTGTGTTTTACGGGCTTGAGCGTCTCTGGACGGACTGCCCGGTCATCCCGACCGGCGTCCCCGTCGACGCGCCCGAGTAGCGGCCCGGTTCGTGGCATCCCGCCCGATGTAGTAGCATCGAAGGGTTGCCGCGGGAGCGGTGACATCCCAGAGAATGGGCCTGTGGCGCAGCTGGTAGCGCACCTGCATGGCATGCAGGGGGTCAGGGGTTCGAGTCCCCTCAGGTCCACCAAGATGAAGGCCCCGACGAGAGTCGGGGCTTTTTTCGTGCGCCGCATACCCCGCCGAAAGGCGTACGTGATCTCCACATTCCTGAGTGAACGCTGTACGTCCGGTCCGATCGCGACTACCGTCGTCCCAGGCGCAGGAACCACTCGCCATCAGCATCTCGGAGGGGACGAATGAAGTTCTTCCAAAGGCTCGGCAGATCGATCATGCTTCCGGTGGCTGTGCTGCCGGTCGCGGCGATTCTGTCCGGCATCTCGTACTGGATCAGCTCGGCCGCCGGGGCCAACGTCGTCTCGACGTTCCTGGGATCTGCTGGTGGCGCACTACTCGACAACATGCCGCTTCTGTTCGCCGTCGGCGTCTCGATCGGCATGGCGAACAAGACCGACGGCACCTCCGCCCTCGCTGGTCTCGTGTCCTGGTTGTCGATTACAACCCTCCTCAGCCCCGCGAGCGTCCAAGGCCTCATGGGCATCGACGCTCTCGAGAACGTGAATCCCGCGTTCGGCAAGGTCCAGAACGTCTTCGTCGGCATCATCGCGGGCCTCATCGGCGCGTGGTGCTACAACAAGTTCAAAGACACGAAGCTCCCCGACGCCCTGTCGTTCTTCTCGGGCAAGCGCTCGGTCGCGATCGTCACCGCCGGCCTGTCACTCGTCGTCGCCGTGGTCCTCCTCTTCGTGTGGCCGGTTGTCTACGGCGGCCTCGTCTGGTTCGGTGAATGGATCTCGACGCTCGGCCCCTTCGGTGCCGGCCTCTACGGCTTCTTCAACCGCCTCCTCATCCCGACGGGCCTCCACCACGCCCTGAACTCGGTGTTCTGGTTCGACGTCGCGGGCATCAACGACCTCACGAACTTCCTCAACGGCGCCAACGGCGACGGCGTGTACGGCGTCACGGGCCAGTACATGGCCGGGTTCTTCCCGGTCATGATGTTCGGCCTCCCCGGTGCCGCGCTCGCGATGTATCTCACCGCCGACTCGAAGCGCAAGAAGGTGACATACGGCATCATGCTCTCCGGTGCGGTCGCCTCCTTCT
>QFPD01000033.1 GCA_003248845.1 Microbacterium sp.
GCCCCGGTTCGTCGACGCGGGCATCGCCGAGCGCATCGTCGAGCCCGAGCGGCAGATCATGTTCCGCGTCCCGTGGGTCGACGACGCCGGACGCGTGCAGGTGAACCGCGGCTACCGCATCCAGTTCTCGTCCGTGCTGGGCCCGTACAAGGGCGGTCTCCGCTTCCACCCGAGCGTCAACCTTTCGATCATCAAGTTCCTCGGCTTCGAGCAGATCTTCAAGAATGCGCTGACCGGTCAAGGCATCGGCGGCGCGAAGGGCGGCAGCGACTTCGACCCGCACGGCAGGTCGGATGCCGAAGTCATGCGCTTCTGCCAGTCGTTCATGAACGAGCTGTACCGTCACCTCGGCGAGCACACCGATGTCCCCGCGGGCGACATCGGCGTGGGGGCGCGTGAGATCGGCTTCCTGTTCGGCCAGTACCGCAAGATCACGAACCGCCATGAGTCGGGCATGTTCACCGGCAAGGGCGTGCAGTGGGGCGGCGCCGAAGTGCGCACCGAGGCGACCGGCTACGGGGCCGTGTTCTTCGCCGAGGAGATGCTGGCCGCGCGCGGCCAGTCGCTCGAGGGTCTGCGCGTGGGTGTATCGGGCTCGGGGAACGTCGCGATCTATGCGATCGCGAAAGCGCATGAGCTGGGCGCACGGCCGGTCACGGCATCCGACTCCTCCGGCTACGTCGTCGACGACGACGGCATCGATGTCGACCTGCTGCGCGAGATCAAGGAGGTCGAGCGCGGGCGGATCTCCGTATACGCCGCACGGCGTCCGTCGGCACGATTCGTCGAAGGCGCGCGGCCATGGGAGGTCGAGGTCGACGTCGCGATCCCGGCGGCGACGCAGAACGAACTCGACGAGGACGACGCCCGCGCGCTCATCTCGGGCGGCGTCCGCGCCGTCGCGGAGGGCGCGAACATGCCGTCGACGCCCGCGGCGGTCGCCGCCTTCCAGTCATCGGGTGTCCTCTTCGGCCCGGGTAAGGCCGCCAACGCGGGCGGGGTCGCGACGTCGGCGCTCGAGATGAGCCAGAACGCCGCCCGCCAGCGCTGGAGCTTCGACGACAGCGAGCGCAAGCTCCGCGCGATCATCGCCGACATCCACCGGTCGGCGCTGGATGCCTCGGAGCGCTATGGCCGCGCCGGCGACTATGTCGCGGGCGCGAACATCGCCGGGTTCGAGCGCGTGGCGCACGCGATGCTCGCACAGGGCGTCATCTGACACGCCGCCGCACCCCGATCTGGAGTCGCCGCATGACAGACGAGACGGCATCGACGCACGCGCCGCGGACGACCGTGTCGATGCTCACGCTGTCGAGCTTCGTCGTCGGGTCGATGGTCGGGGCGGGCGTGTTCTCGCTGCCGGGCACGTTTGCCGCACAGACCGGTGTCTTCGGATCGCTCGTGGCCTGGCTCGTCGCGGGTGCCGGGATGTTCTTGCTGGCGCTCGTCTTCCAGCGCCTGGCTCAGCGCAGACCGGAACTGGATGCCGGGGTCTACTCCTACGCGCGCGCGGGCTTCGGACGCTACGCCGGGTTCCTCTCCGCGTTCGGCTACTGGGCGAGTGCGTGCGCGGGAAACGTCCTCTACTGGGTGCTCATCATGTCGACCGTGGGGGCCGTCGTCCCCGCGCTCGGGGACGGTGACACGCCGGTCGCGGTCGCCGTCTCGTCGGTAGCCCTCTGGGTCTTCTTCCTGCTCGTCCGGCGCGGCGCCCGGGAGGCCGCAGCCGTCAACCGCATCGTGAGCGTCGCGAAGGTGCTGCCGATCGCGGTCTTCGTATTCCTGTGCCTCTTCGCGTTCGACCCCGCGGTGTTCGCCGCGAACCTCAGCGGCGATGCGTCGATGCCGATGTTCGAGCAGGTGCGCGGCACGCTGCTGTTGACGGTGTTCGCCTTCATCGGCATCGAGGGAGCGAGCGCGTACTCACGGCATGCGCGACGCCGGCGCGACATCGGGCGGGCGACCGTCCTGGGGTATCTGAGCGTGCTCGCGATCTTCGTCTCCGTCACGATCGTGTCTTTCGGCATCCTGCCGCGCGATGAGATCGCGGCGCTGCCGCAGCCGTCCGTCGCGGGCGTGCTCGAGGCGGTCGTCGGGCCGTGGGGCGCGGTGTTCGTGGGGATCGCGCTCATCGTCGCGGTGCTCGGCGCGTACCTGTCCTGGACCCTCATGGCGGCGGAGATCCTGCTGGGGGCAGCACGCGACGGCGACCTGCCTCCCGTCTTCGCGCGGACGAACGCGCACGACGTGCCGGTCGGCGCGCTGACGATGTCGACGCTGCTCGTGCAGGCGCTGCTCGTGGTCGTGTTGTTCGCGGCCCACGCGTTCGACGTCGCCCTGAACCTCACGAGCGCGCTCGCGCTGATCCCGTACTTCCTCACCGCGGGTTTCGGGCTGCGCTCCGCGTGGGCGGACCGTCGCGACGGCCCGCGAGCCGCGTCGCGCATCGCCGTCGTCGTGGCCGCGCTCGCGACGGGGTACACCGCGTTCCTGCTCTACGCGGCGGGTGGGGAGTACGTACTGCTCGCGATGCTGATCCTCGTGCCCGGGACGATCCTGTTCGCGATCGCGCGGCGCCGCGCGGGCGCGCGCGTGTTCGCGCTGCAGGAGTGGGTGTTGTTCGCCCTGGCCCTCGCCGGCGCCGTCGCGGCCGTCGTGATGCTCACGACCGGCGCGATCACGCTTTGACCCGGGCGCGTCCGGCCCCCGCGACGCGAGTCAGACGTCGGCGCGCTCGGGCAGTGGGTAGAGCTGGTCGAGCAGCTGGGCCGTCCACGCGATCAGATCGGCGTCGGCGAGCGGCTCACCGCCCGCGTTCGGCAGCGGCACGACCATCGCCTCGCCGCCCGCGAGCACCTTGGATTTCGGATACAGCCGCTGCAGCCGCACGCGTAGCGAGTCGGATGCGGGCGCCGGCACGACGCGCAGGTTCGGACCCATCGCGACGACATCGCTCAGCTGCGCCTGCGCGGCGCGGCGGCGCAGCCGCGCGATCTGGAACAGTCCCTCGACATCCGCCGGCGCCGCGCCGTAGCGGTCCTCGAGCTCCTCGCGGACGAGGTCGATGGCGTCGTCGTGCGCACTGAGGGATGCCGCGGCCGACAGCTTCTGGTAGGCCTCGAGCCGCAGCCGCTCGCTGTCGATGTACGTCTCGGGGATGCGGGCCTCCACCGGCAGCTCGAGCCGCAGCTCCGCCGGCCCGTCGACCTCGTCGCCGCGGAACGTCGCGACGGCCTCGCCGATCATCCGCAGGTACAGGTCGAACCCGACCCCCGCGATATGCCCCGCCTGCTCGGCACCGAGGAGGCTGCCCGCGCCGCGGATCTCCAGGTCCTTCAGCGCCACCTGCATGCCCGAGCCCAGGTCGTTGTTGACCGCGATCGTCTCGAGTCGGTCGGCGGCCGTCTCGCTGAGCGGCTTCAGGTCGTCGTAGAGGAAGTACGCGTACGCGCGCTCCCGACCGCGGCCGACGCGCCCACGCAGCTGGTGGAGCTGCGACAGGCCGTACTTGTCGGCGCGGTCGATGATGATGGTGTTCGCGTTCGAGATGTCGAGACCGGTCTCGATGATCGTCGTCGACACGAGCACGTCGTAGCGGCGCTCCCAGAACCCGTCGACGACCTCCTCCAGCGCGTGCTCCCCCATCTGCCCGTGCGCGACCGCGATGCGCGCCTCGGGGACGAGCTCGGCGAGCTGCGCCGCCACGCGCTGGATCGACTGCACGCGGTTGTGGACGTAGAACACCTGCCCTTCGCGCAGCAGCTCGCGCCGGATCGCCGCGGCGATCTGCTTGTCGCTGCGCGAGCCGACGTACGAGAGGATCGGATGCCGGTCCTCGGGCGGCGTTGCGAGCGTCGACATCTCGCGGATGCCGGTCACCGCCATCTCGAGCGTGCGCGGAATCGGCGTCGCGCTCATGGCGAGGATGTCGACGTTCGTCTTGAGCTTCTTCAAGGCATCCTTGTGCTCCACGCCGAAGCGCTGCTCCTCGTCGATGATCATGAGCCCGAGGTCCTTGAAGATCACCTTCTCGGTGAGGATGCGGTGCGTGCCGATCACCATGTCGACGGTGCCGTCGGTGATGCCGGCGAGCGTGTCGCGCGCCTCCTTGTCGCTCTGGAAGCGGGAGAGCGGACGCACCTTGACGGGGAAGCCGGCGAAGCGCTCCTGGAAGGTCTCCAAGTGCTGCTTGACGAGGAGGGTCGTCGGCACGAGCATCGCGACCTGCTTGCCGTCCTGGATCGCCTTGAACGCAGCACGCACCGCGACCTCGGTCTTTCCGAACCCGACGTCCCCGGACAGAAGCCGGTCCATCGGGATGGGCCGCTCCATGTCGGCCTTGATCTCGTCGATCGTCTGCAGCTGGTCGGGCGTCTCCGCGAACGGGAACGCCTCCTCCAGCTCGCGCTGCCACGGCGTGTCCGGTCCGAAGGCGTAGCCCTTCGAAGCCATGCGCGCCGAGTACAGCTTGACGAGCTCGACCGCGATGTCACGGACGGCCTTGCGTGCCTTGCCCTTGGCGGCGGCCCAGTCCGAGCCGCCCATCTTCGACAGCGTCGGCGCCTCGCCGCCGACGTAGCGACTCAGCAGGTCGAGCTGGTCGGTCGGCACGAACAGCTTGTCGCCCGGATGCCCGCGTTTGGAGGGTGCGTATTCGAGCACGAGGTACTCGCGCGTCGTCTTGACGGCGTTGCGCCCACCGGAGGAGACCTCACGCTGCACCAGTTCGACGAACTTGCCGATGCCGTGCGTCGAATGCACGACGACGTCCCCGGGCTTCAGCTGCAGCGGATCGACGACGTTTCGCCGCCGCGACGCGAGCTTCTTGACGACGCGGCCGTCGGCGCCGATCGTGCGGCCGTAGAACTCTGCCTCGGTGAGCACGGCGAGCTTCGCTTCGGCGAGCTCGAATCCGCTCTCGAGGCGCCCGACGACCGCGAGCGCGACGCCGGGCTCCGGCGGGGCGTCCAGCCCCTCGACCGCGCGCGCCGCGATGCCGCGCTCGGCGAGCACGTCGCGCGTGCGATCGACGAGGCCCGCGCCGGAGGCCGCGACGACGACGCTCCACCCGCTCGCGACAAGATCGCCGACATGCGCCGTCGCGCCGTCGACGTTGCCCTGGAACGAGGGGACGGGAGCGGCGTGCACCCGGACGACGTCGGAGCCGCTGGATGCCGCGTCGAGAAGCCCCTCCGCCGCGGCATCCGCCTCGCCGGAGTCGAACCCGCTGAACGACCACCACACGCCGCCGCGCTCCGCGGTCGCCGCGCGCAGCTCGGGGAGGGTCAGGAAGTCGCCGGCGTCGAGGTCCACGGGGACGTCGGCGCCGGCGGTGGCGGCGGTCCACGCCGCCTCGAGGAACTCGCGATTGGTCTCACCGAGCGTCATCGCGCGGGTGACGGCGCGCTCGGGGTCGACGAGCGCGACGGCGGTTCCGGGCGGCAGGTAGTCCACGATCGGCAGGATCCCGTCGGCGACGGCCGGCAGCAGCGACTCCATCCCCTCGACCGCGATTCCTGCGCTCATCTTCTCGAGCATCGTGCGCAGACCCGGGAATCGGCTCTCCAGCCCCGCCGCGCGCTCGCGGACGGCGGGCGTGAGCAGCAGCTCGCGGCTCGGCAGGAGGGTCACCTCGCGGACCTCCCCCGGCAGGGACCGCTGGTCGGCGACCGAGAACGCGCGGATCTGATCGACCTCGTCGCCGAAGAACTCGACGCGGAAGGGGTGGTCGGCGACCGGAGGGAAGACGTCGAGGATGCCGCCGCGCACGGCGAACTCACCGCGTCGCGAAACCATATCGACGCGTCCGTACGCGAGCTCGACGAGGCGTCGGGCGACGGCTTCGAGGTCGTTCCCGCGGTCGCCCGTGGCGAGCTCCAGCACACCGGCATCCGTGAGACCCGCGGCGATGGGCTGTAGCGCCCCCCGGACGGAGGCCGTCACGACGAGCGGTCCGCGCGCCTGCGCCGAAGACCACGCGGCGGCTTCGCGGAGCACCGACAGGCGGCGTCCGACGGTCTCGGTCGACGGGCTCAAGCGTTCGTGGGGCAACGTCTCCCACGCGGGGAAGTGCCGCACAGCGGCATCCGGGATGAGACTCTCGAGTGCGGCGCCGATGCTCTCCGCGCGGCGACCGGTGGGCGTGATGACGAGAAGGGATGCCGGGGCGCCGGCCGCGCGCCGCGCGTCGAGCAGCGCGGCGAGGGCGGGGGCGTCGAGCCCCGCGACCATCGAGAAATCGGTGTCGATCCGGGCGGCGTCGACCGCTGCACGGACGGACGGAGCCTGCATGAGGGCGCGCGCGATCCCGGAAACTGTCACTGCACGAGTCTCTCACGTGCCGGCGACACGGGTCGGGGCCTGTCCGTAGGATGAGGCCGTGAGCGATCAGCAGCCGACCAGCCCCGACGTCCCCGAGCCGCCGGCACCGGCTGCCCCCTCCGGCTGGCCCGCACCGGCACCAGGTGTGCCCGCCGCGTGGCCCGCCCCGCCCGCCGCCGGAGCCGACGGAGCGGGCGGCTACGTCCAGACGGTACCCGGCGCTCCGCCGGTCGCCTACGGGGTTCCGCCGATGCCGTACGGGGCTCCTCAGGGCGCCGCGGGTTATGCCCCGCCGCCGGCGCCCCACCCGGCTGCACCCGCGGGGAGCCGGCTCCTCGGCATCCTGGCGCTCGTGCTCGCGGGCGTCGGAGTCTTCGGCGCGACGCTGCTGAGCGCGGCGACCGGTTTCGCCGCTGCCGCGGGTGCCGCACGGCACGCGATCGGTCTCTCGCCGGATCAGCTCGACACCCTCTCGCAGGGGCAGCTGCTGAGCCTGCTGAGCCCCGTGCGCGATCTCGTGCTGTGGGCTGAGATCGGATTCTGGACGGGGACCGCCCTCGGCGTCGCCGCGCTCGTCATGGGCATCATCGCGATTGTCACGCGGCGCGGGCGTGGATTCGGCATCGCTGCCGTGATCGTGGCGGCAGCGGGCCCCGTCATCTACGGCACGATCGTGGCATTCGCCGCGCTCGCCGGGATGGGTGCCGGCGCGTCCTGAGCCGCGGCGCGTCAGGCGCGCGGTGCGTGATGGCGCTGCTGCGCGGCGAGGAGCCCCTCGTCGATCAGCTGCTCCACGGCATCCGCCGCGTCTGCGAGGACGAGCGGCAGCTGTGTACGCTCCGCTGCAGAAAACGGATCGAGCACCCAGTCGGCCGGGTCCTGTCGCCCGGGCGGCCGCCCGATCCCCACGCGCACCCGCGGGAATTCCGGCGTCCCGAGCGCTTTGGCGACGTCGCGGATGCCGTTGTGTCCGCCGTGCCCGCCGCCGACCTTGAGCTTGAGCGTGTCGAAGGGGATGTCGAGTTCGTCGTGCACGAGGACGATCCGCTCAGGCGGAACATCGTAGAAGCGCGCGAGCTGCGACACCGGGCCGCCCGAGACGTTCATGAACGAATTCGGCGTCGCGAGGACGAGTTTCGCCGCGCCCGGGCGCAGCCACGTCTCGCTGACGCGCGCGTTCGACTTGTGCGCGCGCAGGCTCTCACCGCGTCGCGCGGCGAGCTCGGCGATCACCATCTGGCCCACGTTGTGCCGCGTGGCCTCGTAGCGCACTCCGGGGTTCCCGAGCCCCACGACCAACCACGTCTCTGCCATGATCCCTCTCCCGGCGCCGCTGCGGCGCCTCTCGCAACGACGCAGCCCGCCTCCCCCAGCATGGCGGAGACGGGCTGCGGGCGTGTGCTGTGCTTACTCGGCGGCCTCTTCGGCGGCCTCGGACTGCTCGGCCGCGACCTCGGCGTCAGCCTCGGCGATCTCCTCTTCGGCCTCGAGCGCCGCGACGGGCACCGAAATGGCCACGATGAGCGTCTCCGCGTCGGTGGCGAGCGTCGCCCCCTTGGGGAGCGTCAGGTCGGCCGCCGTGATGTGCGTGCCGTCCTCGAGACCCTCGACGTCGACCTCGATGTTCTGCGGGATGTGCGTCGCCTCGACCTCGAGCGCGACCGTCGCGTTGTCGAGGTTCGCGATCGTGCCGGCGAAGGGCTCGCCGACGACGACGACGGGCACGTCGACCTGGATCTTCTCGCCCTTCTTCACGACGAGGAGGTCGATGTGCTCGATGACCTGGTGCACCGGGTCCTTCTGCACGTCCTTGACGAGCGTCAGCTGCTGCTTGCCGGCGACGCTGAGCTCGAGCACCGCGTTGGCGCGGCGGATGAGCAGCGACACCTGGTGGCCGGGCAGCGACACGTGCACGGGGTCGGTGCCGTGACCGTAGATCACGGCGGGGATCTGACCCGCGGCGCGGAGGCGGCGGGCGTAGCCCTTGCCGAAGTTCTCGCGGACCTCGGCGACGACCTGGGTGTCGGTCTCGGTGGACATTGTTCTTCTCCTTGCGGGCGATGCGCCCGATAGCTGGCTGTGGTCTCGACTCGAACGCACGCGCGTGAGGAAACGCCCCGCAAGGGCCTCACCGCGTCGATCACGGAAGCGCGGACCCGGGTCGGACAGAACCCGGCACGCGGCATCCCTCGCCGAAGTACGACACGAGTCTACCAGCGACCCGGCTACGATGAAGACGTCGCCCGAAATACCCCGAGGAGCACTCATGGACTACGGCTGGATGTCGCACGCGCTGATGTGGATCGTCGGCCTCATGTCGGTCTGCGCGGGCGTCGGCGCGGTCGCCGCGATGTTCTCACTCGGGCGCTCGGGCTACCGCAAGGACTGAGAAGGCGCACCCGCCAGGGCTGCGTGGATGCGTTCGACGACCGATCCGAGGTCGGCGTCGTCGGCGATGCGAACGCCCGCCTCATCCGCAGTGAGCGGGTCCACCGGACGCGGTGGAAGCGGTGTCTCGCGACGCCAGCGCCGCCGGCGCGGCTCCGCCGTCGCCGTTCCCGCGACCAGCTCCACGAAGACGACGTCGCGCGCACTCCCCCGGATCCGGTCGCGATCGGCGCGGGAGAGCGCTCCGCTCGAGACGACGACGCCGGCATCCTTCGTGAAGACCAGCGCGATCGCGCGCAGCCAGGCCTCGTGATCGACATCCGCGGGTCGCGCGCGGCGCCCGCGCGAGATCGGCGGGTGCAGTTCGTCGCCGTCGATCGACCTCGAATGGAGGCGCGCGGCCAGCGCCGCGGCGACGAGCGAGACCCCCGATCCGGGCGGCCCCGTGACGACGATCCTGGTCATGCGTCGAGGCTAGCCGCGCCGGCATCCGCGCCCGCGGCGACACCCCGCGCGCGAAGTCAGACGACGCTCGTCATCCCCCCGTCGACGACGAGATTCTGCCCCGACACGAACGACGACGCGTCCGAGCAGAGAAAGAGCAGCGCCCCGTCGAGCTCGGCGAAGTCGCCCCAGCGTCCCGCGGGCGTGCGCGCCTCGAGCCACGACGTGAACGTCGCGTCGTCGACGAGCTCACGGTTCATGTCGGTTGCGAAGTACCCGGGCGAGAGCGTGTTGACCTGGATTCCATGGCGGGCGAGATCGGCCGCCATGCCGCGGGTCAGCTGGGCGATGCCGCCCTTGGATGCCGAGTACGGGGCGATGGTCTGCCGCGCGAGCACGGACTGCACGGACCCGACATTGACGATCTTGCCCGAACCGCGCGCGACGAAGCCGGGAGCCAGGGCGCGCGCGACGTAGAACGGCCCGGACAGGTTGGCGGCGATCAGCTCGTCCCAGTCGGCGACGGGGAACTCGTGGAACGACGCGCGCCGCTGCACGCCCGCGTTGTTGACGAGGATGTCGGGGAGACCGACCTCCGCGACGAGGTCTCCGATCGCTGCGGCGACGCCCTCCGCATCGGTGACGTCGAACGTGACGGCGTGCGCGGGGTGCCCCGACAGTGCGGCCATCTCGGCCTGCGCCTGAGCGACCGATGCCGCATCGCGCCCGTGCACGACGAGCCGCGCACCCCCGCGCGCGAGTGCGCGGGCGAGCGAGCGTCCGAGGCCGCGCGAGGATCCCGTGACGAGGGCGAGTCGGCCGGAGACGCTGAAGAGGTCGGTCATGCGGGAGCTCCTTCGGTAGACGGCGCGGAGAGGCGCTGGGCGATGCCGGCGGCGATCTCGAGGACGCGGCCGATGTTCGGGACGGCGAACCCGGGCTCATCGGCCTGGAGCGGCTCGAGCGCGGCGATCTGCGAGTCGAGCAGGCTGGCTGGCATGAAGTGCTCGCGCGCGCTCATACGGCGCGCGAGCTCGGCACGCGGAGCGGTCAGCTCGACGAACACGGCATCGGGCGCGGCGGTGCGCAGGCGGTCGCGGTAGCGACGCTTCAAGGCGGAACAGGCGATGACGCCGCCACCGGGAAGATCGGCGAGCGTGCGACCCACGATGTCGAGCCACGGGATGCGATCGGCATCGTCGAGAGGATCACCCGCCGCCATCTTCGCGACGTTCGCGGCGGGGTGCAGGTCGTCGGCATCCACGAACTCGACGGCGAGATCGACGGCGAGTGCGGCACCGACGGCAGTCTTGCCCGATCCCGACGGACCCATCACGATGACACGGCGCGCGCTCATCGCGCCTCCTCGTCACTGACGACTGTGCCCGCGCCCGCGAAGGCGAGCAGCACCTTCGCCGAGACGGATGCATCGCCCGCGACGGCGAACGCGTCACGCGCGTCGGCGGCGTCGAACGTGTGCGAGATGACCTCATCCACGACCAGCGACCCGTCGCCGAGGGCCGCCACGACGTCGGCGAACTCCGCGCCGAAGCGGAAGGAGCCCGTGAGCGTCAGCTCGCGCGTGATGACAGACGCGATCGCCGCGGGCACCTGCGCCGCGCGCTGGAGTCCCACGAGTACGACGGTGCCCCCGCGGTGGCAGGCGCTGATCGCGGCGTCCAACCCCGGTACGGTCCCGCTCGACTCGATCACGACGTCCGCGTGGAGCTCGCCGATCGCGGCGCCGTCACGCGCGTCGAGCGCGCGCGCACCGAGTCGGCGC